>NZ_JBFUIF010000037.1:0-42342 GCF_056402015.1 Allobosea sp. P4_C6 | reverse complement strand
AGATAGGCCACGATGGCGATTGGGATGATGATGCGCGCGTGAATCCTGAAATAGCCGACGATCTGGGCAAGTCTCGCCGGGCGTTCGACCAGCAATGCCGCCACGATGAAGGCAAAGCCGGCATAAAGCGCGACAGCTCCGTCACGCAACGCATCGACCTTGTAGGTGCCGATCCCCTGAAGAGTTCGCAGCAGAACCCAACCCATGAGCAGGGCGGCGCTGATAGCGGGGATTGTGGCGAGAAGCGAGGTTGCGCAGCCGGAAGCCAGGAATGCCAGGATGCCGAGAACAAACAGTATCTCGCCCATGAAGAGCGGCGGCACGCCGAGATAGGCGAAGCTCTTTCCAAAAAGGACATATCCGGCGAAGCCGAGGGCGAGGATCGGGAAATAGCGATCGGTCGCTCGCCGATCGGAAACACCGGCCGCCTGTATTGATGACGCCTCGGCCACGATCCGCTCCCGTCATGCGTCCGCGATCGCGGCCGCCACCAGGCCAGACTAGCGCGCGGGCGATTCGAAGCAGGATGGGCTTTGGGGGTAGCCACACCCTCGGCCTCGGCACCCGTCCACCTTGCGGGTAGTCCCTATGCGCAGCGCAACGGCCGCGGCGGTGACGGTAGACTTCCATCGTCAGGAACGATCGGGTTGCCGCTTGCAACCCGCGGCGGAGGCAAGATGAAACGTGATGAAGGAGCCCGCTCGGCAAGGGACCGGTATCCCTGCCGATGCCGGACAGTATGACGATGGTTCCTGATCTGGAGATGTCCGGCGGGCGGCCCCGAAGCGGTTTCAGGGCGCGCCTGCACCCGGCCATCGGCCCCGCGCTGTCCTTCGGCGACCAGGCGTTTTGCAGCGTCTGCAATTTTCTGACGACCGTCCTGCTGGCACGCGCGCTCGGTCTGGAAGCCTTCGGGCTCTACACGATGGTCTGGCTCGCGCTGTATCTCGCCATGAGCCTGCAACTCGGCCTGATCGTCAGCCCGATGATGAGCATCGGGTCGAAGGAGGATGGGGCGGAAGCGGCAGCCTATTATACCGTGGTCTTCGTCCATCAGGCCGCCTACGTCACCGTGGCGGCGATCGCGATATTCGCCATCCTGAAGTTCGCCACAGTCGCGACATCGCTCGATGGCGTGGCTCTGCCGGGCGCTGCCACCGGTGCTGCCTACCTGACGCAGGATTTTCTGCGCCGCTACCTGTTCGCGCGTCGCCGCCCGACAGCGGTCCTGTTGATCGACATCGTCAATCAGGCGCTCAAGCTCGGCGCGGTCGCCGTTCTCTGGCATATCGGTCTGATCAGCGTCGCCAATGCACTCTGGGCCGTCGCGATGGCGACCGCTGCCTCGGCGGTCTGTGGCCTGTTCCTATCGGGGCCATTTCTCTGGAAGCGAGACATCTTCTCCGACGTCACGCGCCGGCAGTGGCATTCGGCGCGCTGGCTCGTTCTCACCGGCTCCGTGCAATGGGCGCTCGCCTATAGCGGTCTGCTGGTGACCGCAGGCCTCTTCGGCCCCAAGATCCTCGGCGCTTTACGAGCGGCCCAGAGCCTCCTCGCCATCGTAAGTGTCGTGCGCGAAGCGCTTGAGAACGTCGTTCCGCCGCTCGCCGGCGAGGCCTACGCGACGGCGGGATTGCCAGGTCTCCGGCAGACGCTGGGGCGTGCCATCGGATTCGCCTTGCTGATCGGCACCTCGGCGACGCTCGGCCTCATGCTGTTCGGTCCATGGCTGCTCCATCAGCTCTATGGCGGCGAGATCCTCGAATTCGGCTGGGTTATCGCTTGGTATTCGCTCATCTTCCCGATGACGCTGGTGAATGTGGTTCTGGGCTGCGCGTTCCGGGCACTCGAACGTACGCAACCGCTTTTCCTGGCCACCCTCGCGGCAGCCTGCTTCAACTTGCTCGCGGTCTATCCGGCGGCGCTGATCTTCGGCGTGGCGGGGCTGATCACGGTCGGGCTCGTGTCGGAGCTGGTCATCCTGATCGTCCTGTCGATCCTTGTCGCGCGAACGGCTGGCCTCTTCACCAGTCGCCGGCCGCGAGAGCCTGGCCGCGCCGTGGATGGCGAGACGGCAACGGTCCCTTCCCTATGATCCCGCTGTCTCCGTCGCAGGTGCATCTCTGGTGCTGCCGCACCGACCTCGGCGAGATGGAGGCGGCAGAACGGCGCCTGGTCCTGTCCGGCCAGGAGTGCGCCCGCGCCGATCGCTTCCGTGTTGCGGATGCAGGCATCGCCTTTGTTGCCGCGCGAAGCTGGCTTCGACGTGTGCTGGCCGCCTATACGCTTGTCCCGCCATCGTGCCTGCGCTTCGAAGAGACATCGTTCGGCAAGCCGTTTCTCGCCGACGCGGGCAACCGCGCGCCCATCGCGTTCAATCTCAGCCATTCCGGTGAGCTGGCTATCGTCGCGGTGACGGCCGGACCGGCCGTTGGTGTCGATATCGAGCGCATCCGCCCCGTGCCGCCCGACGTCGCCGCGGGATGCCTGACGCCCGGCGAAGCCGCGGCGCTGGCGGCGCTGGCGCCCGAGCTTCGGGAAGAAGCCTTCATTCGTTGCTGGACGCGCAAGGAAGCCTATCTGAAGGCGATCGGCGCGGGGCTGAATACGCCGCCATCGAGCTTCGCGGTGTCACTTGATCCATCCGAGGCAAGGCTTCTGCATGTCGAAGCGGACGCCGGGGAGGCCATGCACTGGCAACTCGCCGACCTGCGGCCGGCGCCGGGCTATTGCGGCGCGTTGGCTGCGCGCCGGCATGGCTGGTCCGCGATCTGGATGGCCCGCCCGGAGCCCGTGCCAGTGGACGGGGGCACCCACGCTATGATGGGACTGGCTGCACTGCATCCATGATGCGTAGCGCCATCGACTGCGAGCCTTCTTCCGAGAAAGCGCCTTCGTGGCCCTCCCCGCGAATGGCGAAGCAGGGGCTGTTGGCCGCGATATGGCTCGCCCAGCCGAGCGTGGGATCGGGCGGCCAGCCTTCCGGGATCGCCTCGCTGCGGAAGAGCAGAACGCGGCCCCGATAATCCGGCAGGACATAGTGCTGGACCAATGTCTCCAGCTCGTCGGTCGTCCGCCAGAAGTCGGCCTCATCGGCCACTTCCTCGGCCGCCCTCCAGAAGAACAGGCGTTTTGCCTGCCGGACGGCGGCGGTCGATTGCAGCCAGAACGACATGCGCGTCGCGAAGTTGCGCGGACCGCCACGCCAGAGCCGACGGGCGAAGCGGCCGGCGCGCCTCAGCCTGAAGCGCGCACGCGCGATATAGGGTTGGCGCAGGAAGTAGCCCGGCGCCCAGCAGTCGATCAGCACGAGCAGATCGACTTCGTGCCCCGCGGCCACGAGCTGCCTCGCCACCTCGAATGCGATCACGCCCGACCGGCAGAAGCCGGCAAGCCGGTATCGGCCGTCGGCCTTGGTCGCGATGATCGCGTTGCAATAGGCGGCTGCCAGCTGCTCGATCGAGGCCGGCGCGGCTCCGTCGAGGGTCGGCTCCGTGAGCTGCAAGGCGACGAAGGGCTGATCGGCCCCCAGTTCGCGCGAAAGCGGGCGGTAGAGGCGCAGATTGTGGGCGGTATGGTTCAGCGCGAACAATGTCGGCTGCGTGCCGGCTTTCTGCAGCCATGTCCGGCGCAGCGCCGAAATGTCGATGGCTGGTGTTGGGAGCGGAACTGCTGCCACGGGCGCCGGCGACGACGCCAGCCGTGCAGCTGGCAACGCAGATGACAAGGGCGCGGCGGGGTCGGCAAGCGCCGCCTCGGCAATGCTCTCGTACTGGGCCACGAGCGCCTTCGCCGTCGCTTCGTCATAGAGGTCGCGGTGATATTCGCAGGTCAGGCGCCAACCCTCCTCCCGCTTCACCAGGATGAAATTGAGATCGTAGAGCGCGCCCGGCAGGGGGGAGGGAATCCCGGACACCTGAAAGCTGTCATTGGCGAGCTCGCCGATGAAGGCGCGCTGGACGATGAAGTTGATCGAAACCGGCGGCCTGCTGGCATCCCCGCTGCCCGGCAGCAAGGGGACGACCTTGTCGAACGGCCATTCGTGGTGATCGACCGCATCCTCGAAGGTGTCGCGCGCCGCCCGGCAGAGGTCGATGAAGGATAGACCGTCCGTGACCTGTGTTCGCAACACCAGCGTGTTGACGAAGGGCCCGACGATCGATTCCAGTTCGACATCGTCGCGAGCCGCCATCTGCGTGCCAAGCCCGATGTCGGAGCTGCCCGTGCGCTCATGCAATAGCGCCAGGAGCACGGCATAGGCGGCCGAGAAGAAAGTGGTGCCTTCGCTGCGCGCCAGCTCGGTGAGCTTCGTCGTCAACGGGCGCGGTAGCAGCCGCGAGAGCGAGGCGCCATTCGCGCTGCGAACGGCGGAGCGTGGACGATCCGGCGGCACCACGACGTCGGGCAGGTCGGCGAGCTGCTTTCGCCAATAGGCTTCCTCCCGTGCGAATTCGCCGCCGGCGAGGCCCTCCCGGCTTGCTTCGGCGAAGTCGGAATACTGTAGCGCGAGATCGCGGAGGGCTGGTTTGCGTCCCCGGCCAAGCGCCTGGTATGCGGCCACGAAGTCCTTGGCGATGATGCCCATCGACCAGCCGTCGCTGACGATATGGTGTGCGACGACGAGGATCACGGCCTCAGCCCGGCTCTGCCGCAACAGTGTCGCCCGCAACAGGGGGGCCTCGTCCAGGGTGAAGCTGGTTCGTGCCTCGATCTGTGCGATGCGGTCGGTCTCCCTGGCCCGGTCAGTCTCCGTCAGCCCTGAAAGGTCGATCTCTGGCAGCTTGAACGGGACATGCTCCGCAATGGCCTGAACAGGGCGGCCATCCTCCACCCTTATCGAGGTTCGAAGACTCTCGTGCCTGTCCAGGATGGCCTGAAACGCGTCCTGCGCGAGGGCTGCCTCCAGATGTCCGCGGATACGCCATTTGACGACGATGTTGAGCGCCGGCGTGCCCGGATCGAGCCGGTCCAGCCGCCAGTATCTCTCCTGCGCCGAAGAACATCTGGCCGTCATCACGATGCGGTCGGGAATGTGAATCTGGACTTCTGGCTCGCGGGTGAAATGGTTTGGCATGGACTCGCTCACCCCTGCTCACGCTGCGATACGGGATTTGGCACATCCGCCTGCGCCGTCTCCCGGGGGCGGCGCCAGGCCCGCTTCCAGAGTGTTGGAGTGGGAGCTACCGGCTCGCTGACGTCACCGACGGGCAGCGCGGCAGCGACGCCGGCAATCGTGCGGTTGCGGAAGAAATCGCGGGCGGAAACCTTCAGCCCTTCGCGGCGTGCGCGCCCCGTGATCTGGAAGATGCTGAGGGAGTCGGCCCCCAGATCGAAGAGATCGTCATCCACGCCGATATCGTCGCGCCGCAGCACTTCGCTCCAGATGCGGATCAGCGTTTCCTCGACGGAGGTGCGCGGTGCGGCCCTGTCCGCCCTCGGCACTACGATCCCTGCGTCGGGAGCCGGCAGCGCCGCACGATCGAGCTTTCCGCTCGGGGTCAGCGGCAGCGCCGGCAGGCCGACCCAGGCCGTCGGCACCATATAGTCCGGCAATTCCTGCGCCATGATGGTTCGCAGCTCGGCCGGGGCCCGTTTTTCGGCGGTGGTGATGTAATAGCAGACCAGCCGTGGCTCGTTCGGAACGTCCTCGCGGAGGATCACGGCCGAGACGATGCCGGTCTTGCGAGCGAGGACCGCCTCGATCTCGCCGGGCTCGATGCGGAAACCGCGTAGCTTCACCTGATGATCCAGGCGCCCGAGATGCTGGATGCGGCCGTCGGGAAGATATTTGGCGCGGTCGCCGGTGCGATAGGCCCGCGCGCTTGTAGCGGGATCGATGGGGTTGGGGATGAAGCTCCTGGCCGTGAGCTTCGGATTGCCGGCATAGCCGCGCGCGAGCCCGGCGCCCCCGATCAGCAGCTCACCGGGGATGCCGACGCCGACCGGTTCGTCATTCGCGTCGACGATATAGAACTGCGTGTTGGCGATCGGCAGGCCGATCGTGACGACTTCGTCCGCCGGCACGATGCGGACGACCGAGGACCAGATCGTCGTTTCGGTCGGTCCATACATGTTCCAGAGTTCGCCGCCGCCTTCGAGCAGCTTGCGGGCGAGGTCGAGCGGCAGGGCCTCACCGCCGCACAGCATGCGCAAGCCCGGCCACGAGCGGAAACCGGCTTCCAGCAACAGCCGCCATGTCATCGGCGTCGCCTGCAGCACTGTTGCCTGGCTCTGTTCCAACCGTGCCAGCAACTCCGTCCCGTCCCGCGCCTCGTCGGCAGTGGCGATGGCGACGCGACCGCCACGGATCAGCGGCAGCAGCAGTTCCAGCGCCGCGATGTCGAAGGTGACGGTGGTGACGGCAAGGATGGTGTCGCCTTCGCCGAAGCCCGGTTCCCGTGCCATCGCGAAAAGCAGGTTCGACAGCGCGCCATGCGTGATCTCGACGCCTTTCGGTGCACCGGTCGAGCCGGAGGTATAGATCACGTAGGCGAGGTGGTCGGAGGCGATCGGCGCCGTCCGGATGCCCATGAGCTTGGGATCGGTCTGGTGAACGTCGATGATCGCGACGCCTTCGTCAGGCTCGACGACGGCAGATTCCCCCGGGTTTGCCGTCAGGAGAGCCACGGCCTCCGAGTCCCGCAGGATCCTCTGGATCCGGGCTTTCGGCATGCCCGGATCGAGCGGCACATAGGGGAAGCCGGCCTTCAGCGCGCCGAGCATCGCGGCGACGAGCGCGGGCGAGCGTTCGATCAGCAAACCGACGCGGCTTTCGGGCGTGTCGATCCGGGCCGTAAGCTCGGCGGCGATGCGGTCGGACCAGGCATTGAGCGCGGCATAGGACAGCTGCTCGTCGCCGCACGACACCGCAATCGCATCGGGACGCTGCCGGGCCTGCAGCTCGAAGGCTCCGATCGTGCCCTCTTCGATCTTGAAGGCGATCTGCGTGTCGTTGAGTTCGGAGACCAGGCGCTGGCGCTCGCCGCCCTCGATCAGAGGCATCGCCGCGATAGCCATGTCGGGATTGGCGACGAAGGCGGCGAGCAATGTGCGGTAGTGCCCGAGCCAGCGATCGATCGTCGCCGCATCGAAGAGATCGGCGCCGTAGCAGCAGTCGATCCGCAGGCCGTCATTGGACTCGACGACGTTGAAATAGACATCGAAGGTCGAGAAGGATTTCGGGTTCGGCTGCGCACTGGTTCGCACGCCGGGTCCGAAGTCGAGACTATCGGCCAGGCGCTCGAGATTGAACTGGACCTCGACGAGCGGCAAGCGGCCGTGAACGGGCGGGACGCGAAGCCGCTTGAGCAGGGCACCCAGCGTGCAGCTCTGATGGTCGTAGGCGTCCAGAATGACGCGGCCGACCTTGTCGAGATGGGCGGAGAAGGGCTCCGCCGGGTCGATCCCGCTTCGGATCGGCAGGAAGTTGACGCAGTGCCCGACCGGAGCGGCGCCCTCCAGTAGCGACTGTCCTGCGGCGGGGACGCCGACGACGAGGTCGCGCTGGTCGGAGAGCCTCAGCATCAGAACCTGGAAGGCGGCAAGGAGCGTGGCGAAGAGGGTCCTGCGACGCTGGGCGCCCGCCGCCTTCACATTGCGGTAGAGCTCGGCGTCGATGAAGGCCGTGCGCGTGCCGCCACTGAAGCTGCGCATCGCCTGCCGGGGATGGTCGGTCGGCAGTTCGAGCGGGGCCGGGATGTTCTCGAACACCTTGGCCCAGTAAACTGCGGATTCCTCCGCGCGCGCATCCTTCCGGACCAATTTCGCATAGTCTGCGAAGGGCATGGCGGGCTGCAGCGCGGCGAAATCCGAGCGATAGACCGCAGCGATCTCGTCCAGCAAGATGTTGGTCGACCAGCCATCGCAGACGATGTGATGCGCCGACAGGACCAGGACGTGCTTCCGCTCGCCCACCCTGAAGATCTCGGCTTCCGCCGCGGGGCCTTCCACGAGATCGTAGGGCCGGGCCGCCCGTGCCTCGATCCGGGCGCGCAGGGCGCTCTCGGGGTCGCTTTCGTTGGCGAGATCGACGATCGCGACGGGCAGCGCATCCGAGGGTGCGATCCGCATCGTCTCGCCATCGGCGGAGAAGCGCGCATGAAGGATCGCATGCCGTGCTGCGACCTGCCTTACGGAAAGGGCGAGGCTGTCCACGTCGATATCGCCCTCGAGCGTCAGACTGACGGATTCGTTGAAGGCGGCGCTGGCCTCCGGCCCCGTCTGGTCCGACAGCCAGATTTCCGCCTGAGCCTCGGTCAGAGGAAGCTCGACTGCGATCGGGATACGCGCGATCTCCGCAGGCAGGCTTGCTTTCGGCAGGTGCATTTCGGCCCCGCCGCCGGGCAGCATCCCGTCCTGCCGCATCAGCCGGAGGCTGTCGCGGAACGCCTGGACGATCGCGGCGACCTCGGCATCCCCGTGCTGCGTGGTCAGGAAGCAGGGATAATGCTCCTGGATGAAGATGCCGCGCGCCCGCAGATGGTAGTGCAGTAGGCTGCCGAGCCGATGGTCGCGGCCCGGCTCGAAATACATCACGCTGCCATAGCTTTCGATCGGCACATCCCAGCCCGCCTCGGCGAAGGCGCGCTTCAGCTCCTCGACAAGGTGCTGCATGCGGCTCGTCAGCCCCTCGGCCAGCGCCGCGCCCTGTTCCTTGACGTGCCTCAGCACCGCGACCGTCGCCGCCAGCACGAGCGGATGCCTGACGAAGGTTCCCGCGAAGAAGGTGACGCCGACTTCCGGCACGCTGTCGTCGCCGAAGCGCCAGGCTCCGCCGTCGAGCGCATCCATGAAGCGGGGCGTGCCGGCCAGCAGGCCGACAGGCAGGCCGCCGCCTACGACCTTGCCGTAAGTGGCGAGATCTGGCCGGATGCCGAGCAGCGCCTGGACGCCGGCCGGATGCACGCGGAAGCCGGTCACCACCTCGTCGAAGACCAAAGCCGTTCCCGACTGTTCGGTGATCGCGCGCAGTTCCTTGAGGAAGGCGGCCGGGAGGTATCCGGGCTTGCGGCTCTGGACGGGCTCGACCAGGACGGCAGCCAGCTCATGCGCGTGCTCGCGCAGCCAGGCCAGGCTCTCATCCGTGCCGTAATCCAGCACGGTCATGCGGCCAACGGCTTCCGCCGGGATGCCAGGCGCGGCCGGCAGGGAGCGGCGCTGCTCGCCGGCACCGACGCCCCGCACCAGCACCTCGTCGAACTGGCCGTGATAGGCGCCGGAGAAGGCGACGACGCGGTCGCGGCCGGTGACCGTGCGGGCGACGCGCATCGCCGCCATCACGGCTTCCGAGCCGGTATTGCAGAATGCGACGCGCGCGTGGTTGGTCAGCTCGCAGAAGAGCCGGGCGGCCTCATGCGCCAGTGGCGATTGCGGGCCGATGGCGAAGCCTTCTGCGAGCTGTGCCTGGACGGCCTCTACGACGAAATCGGGTGCGTGCCCGAAAGCCGTCTGGCCGTAACCGTTGACGAGGTCGATGTAACTGTTGCCGTCGATATCCCAGATATGGGCGCCCTTCGCACGCGCCGAGACGATCGGATAGACCATCTCCTTCCAGTCCGCAGCGAAGCCGGAGACCGTGCGTGGATCGGCCAGGACCGGGCGGTGCTCGTCCGCGAGCCGCTTCGAGCCCGCCGTCCTGCCGACATAGAGCGCGGTCAGTCGGTCGATATGGGCGCGCTGCCCTTCGCTGAGCGTCTCTCCGCCGGCGCGGATCAGCGCCTTGAATCGCGAGGGGGATGCAGCAGCGGGCGCTTCCCTGGCAGCGGCGGGAGGAGCAGCCTGCGGTGGCTGGGCCTGTGGGGCTGGCTGTGCCGGCTGGCTCGCCGGGGCCGATGTCTCGATGGCGGGCGCTGTGGGCTGGCCGGTCATGGCCTGCAACTGGCGCTCCATCAGGCGCGACATCGTATCGAGCTGCTCGCGCATGAGCGCGTCGAGCCCCGCGCCGCTCGGCCGTTCCGCAGCGATGGCGGGGGTGAGTGGGGCAGCGGCGGGTTGCGCTGCGGTCGGCACAGCCGCCACCTGGACCGCAGGCGCGGGCACGACCGGAGCAGGCTTCGCGACCTCCGGGCGGATTTCCGCGATATGGCGCGTCACGTCGTCGACGCTCGGCAGATCGTCGAGAAGCTGCCGGAAACGGATCTGCACGCCGAACGTCGTCTGCAGGCTCTGGGCGGCCTGGGTCAGCAACAGAGAATCGAAGCCGAGTTCGAGGAAGCTCGCGCCGGTCTCCTCCGCACCGAAGGCACGTCCCGACAGGTTCTCGAAGACCGCGGCGACCCGGGTGCCGAGTTCCGAGCGGCCCAGGGGAATGTCGGCATCGGCTTGGCGGTACATGGCCGGATCCTGATCGGGTTGGCTTGAGAGCGGGATTGAAACAGCGGCGGCCGGCAGCGCGGCCGGCACAACCGAAGCGTCTCCTGTCGAGGCAGCCGGGGGCTCGACCCAATGCCGGCTGCGCTCGAAGGGATAGGTCGGCAGGGAAACCCGCCTTCGGCCGCCCTCGGTGTGATAGGCGGTCCAATCCGGCGCGGCGCCGACACTCCAGAGGCGCCCGACGGCTGCCGCCAGCATCTCCTCGGCATCGCCCTGCGGCGACGGCAGGCAGGACACGGCGATACGTCCGGCACCGGCTCCTTGCAGTGCGAACGTCGACAGCGCGGATCCGGGGCCGACCTCGAGCATCGTGGGCGACAGGTTGCGCACCAGCGTGGCAATGCCGTCGGCGAAGCGCACGGGCTCGCGGGCATGCCTCGCCCAGTAGATCGGGTCGGTCGCCTGCTCCGCGGTGACCCAATCGCCGGTGACGCCGGAGACATAGGGCAATTCGGGCGGGTTGAGGCGGATCGCCGCGACTGCCTCGGTGAAAGGTTCGATCAGCGGGTCGAGCATGCCGGAGTGGAAGGCGTGCGACGTCTGCAGTCGGCGATGCGTCACGTCACGCTGCGAGAACTCCGCTTCCAGCGCCTCAATCGCCTCGAAGGGGCCGGCGAGCACAGCCATGCCCGGCGCATTGACGGCGGCGACCGAGACGCCCTCCCGCGCCAGCGCCGCGACCTCGGCATCCGGCAGGCGCACGGCCAGCATCGCACCGCCGGGCAGGTCCTGCATCATGCGCCCACGCGTGGCGACGAGCGACAGTGCATCCTCAAGCGAGAAGACGCCTGCGATGCAGGCGGCCGCGAACTCGCCGACGCTGTGGCCGATCATGGCGGCGGGACGCAGGCCCCAGCTCATCAGCAGCTGGGACAAGGCATACTCAACCGTGAAGATCGCGGGCTGAGCCATCACGGTCGCCGCGAGGCGCTCCGAATGGGCGCCGCCATTGCTGGGATAGAGCAGGCTGCGCAGATCGAGATCGAGCCGGGGCTTCAGGATCTCGCAGCAGAGATCGACCGTTTGCCGGAAGATCGGCTCGCCCGCATAGAGCTCCCGCCCCATCTGCGGATACTGCGCGCCCTGTCCCGGGAACATGAAGACCAGATCGCCCGTGCCGGACACCGCGGCGGCTCGCGCCGTATTCTGCTTGCGCAGCGCTTCCGCGGCCCCGCCATGGCTGCTTGCCGCCACCGCGATGCGATGGGCGAAGTGCCGCCGCCCGCTCTGCAAGGTGAAGGCGATGTCGGCGAGGTTCTGCTCGGGATGCGCCTCGATATGATCAGCCAGCCGATCCCGCGCCGCTGCGAGCGCAGCCGTGCTCCGGGCCGAGACGGCCAGGATCTGGTTGCGGCGGGCGGAAGCACGCTCCCCGGTCTCCGGGGCTTGCTCCAGCACGAGATGGACATTGGTGCCGCCGAAACCGAAGGCGCTGACGCCGGCGCGCCGTGTTCCTTCACTGACAGGCCATTCCTGCCGGCGGTCGGCGATGAAGAAGGGGCTGTTCGGCAGATCGAGCGCGGGATTGGGCTCGCTGACATGGAGACTTGCCGGCACCGTTCCGGAGGAGATCGAGAGTGCCGCCTTGATCAGCCCGGTCACGCCAGCAGCCGCGTCGAGATGGCCGACATTGGATTTGACGGAGCCGAGCGCGCAGAAGCCGCGATCCTCGGTCGTCAGGCGGAAGGCGGCGGTGAGCCCGGCGACCTCGATGGGATCGCCCATCGGCGTGCCGGTTCCGTGGCATTCGACATAGCCGATGGAGCGCGCGTCGATATCGGCCGACGCATGGGCCATGGCGATCGCCGCCGCCTGGCCGTCGACGCTCGGCGCCGTGAAGCCGACCTTGGCCGAGCCGTCATTGTTGACGCCGACGCCGCGGATGACGGCGTAGATGTGGTCGGCGTCGCCTACCGCATCCTCCAGCCGCTTCAGCAGCACCATGCCGGCGCCGCTGCCGAAGACGGTGCCGTTGGCGCCGCTGTCGAAGGCACGGCAATGGCCGTCCGTCGACATGATGCCGCCATCCTGGGCGAGGTAGCCGCGCCGCTGCGGGAAGGTGATCGAGGCGCCGCCGGCCAGCGCCATGTCGCAGCCATGGCTCAGGAGATTCTGCACCGCCTGCGCGACCGCTAGCAGCGAGGTGGAGCAGGCGGATTGCACGGCGACGCAGGGGCCGGTGAGGCCGAGCTTGTAGCCGATGCGGGTCGCCGTGAAATCGGAGGCCGAGCCGACCAGCATCGGCAGATTGCCGACCTGGAAGCCGGAGGTGTACTCGGCAATGGCCGTGCGGTCCTGAAACAGGTTGTGCAGCAGATAGGTGCTGGAGGTCGCCCCGGCGAAGACGCCGATGCACTGGCCCGGAGATGCGGGATCGTGGCCGGCGTCTTCCAACGCCTCCCAGGCGCATTCCAGGAGCAGGCGCTGCTGCGGATCGGTGACGGCCGCCTCGCGCGGCAGCATGCCGAAGAAGGGAGCGTCGAACAGTTCGGGGCCTTCGAGAACGGATCGGACCGGGACATAGTTCGGCAGCGCCCGTGTCGCGGCATCGAAGCTGTCTTCCAGCTCCGCCGGGTCGAAGCGGGTGATGGATTCGACGCCATCCAGCAGGTTCTGCCAGAAGGCCGGAACATCCGCCGCTCCGGGGAAGCGTCCGGCCATGCCGATGATCGCGACGGCGTTGCTGGGAAGGCGGTCACTCATCGCGGCTACCTACGGGTGTGGCGACTTGCGAAGAGGGGGGCAGTCCCCGTGAGCGCATCCCGCGCTCGCGGGCTGCGGCGAGACTTCCGAGCACGCCGGAGGCCGCGGGCGTCAGATGCCCGGACAGCGCGCGCAGATTGGGCCGGCGATAGAGATCGATCAGCCCGAGCCCCGCCAGATCGCGAACCAGGCGGCGATGAATCTCGACCAGCAGCAGCGAGTTGCCGCCGAGGTCGAAGAAATTGTCGTCGATGCCGAGATGATCGATCTGGAGGACGTCCGCGACGACCTCGGCAAGCCGGCGTTCGAGCGCGTTGCGTGGCGCGCAGTAGGGGGCGACGCTGTCGGGCCGTGACCGGTTGGGCGGCGGCAATGCCGCGCGGTCGAGCTTGCCGTTCACCGTCAGCGGCAGATGCGGCACGAAGACGAAGGTCCCCGGCACCATGTGATCCGGCAAGGCCTGGGCGAGATGAGTTTTCAGGGCGGATGGCGAAGGGCGTTCGCCGCCATTCGCGACGAGGTAGCCGACGAGGCGATCATGCCCGTCATCGGAACGGAGCAGGACGGCAGCCTGCCCGATCGCAGGATGCGACAGCAGAGCGGCCTCGATCTCGCCGAGTTCGACACGGAAGCCCCTGATCTTGACCTGCTGGTCGGCCCGGCCGAGATGCTCGTACTCGCTGTCCTCGTTCAGCCGGGCGAGATCGCCGGATCGGTACAGCCGTTCGCGTGGCTTGTGCGGATGCGGCACGAAGCGGCTGGCGGTCAGGTCGGGCCGGTTGAGATAGCCGCGGGCCAGTCCCGCTCCCGCAACGAAGATCTCGCCGACCTCGCCGGCTGGAACCGGCTGCATCGTCTCGCCGTCGAGCAGCAGGATGTCGAGATCGGGAAGCGGGTGGCCGATCGGGCTCGCGCGCAGTGCGGTATCCGCGGGCGACATCGGGCGATAGGTGACGTGAACGGTGGTCTCGGTGATCCCGTACATGTTGACGAGATGCGCATGCTCGCCCCGGCGCCTGTACCAGCCGGCCAGCCGCCGCGGATCAAGCGCCTCGCCGCCGAAAATGACGAGCCGCAGCGCCAGCCGGTCCCGACCCGAAAGGTCGTGGTCGGCACGATCGAGCGCGGCGAAGGCCGACGGCGTCTGGTTGAGGACCGTGACTCCGTCATCGGCCAGCAGGCGCAGGAAGGCGACGGGATCGCGTGCCGTAGCCTCCGGCACGATCACCAGCCGTCCGCCATGGAGCAAAGCCCCCCAGATCTCCCAGACCGAGAAATCGAAGGACACCGAATGGAACAGCGTCCAGACATCGGTCGGCCGGAAACCGAACCAGTGCTGCGTCGCGCTGAAGAGCCGCGTGACGGCGCCGTGTTCGATGGCAACCCCCTTGGGGCGCCCGGTCGAGCCGGAGGTGTAAATCACATAGGCGAGGTCGCGGGCCTCAGCCTTGCGCGCGGGCAGTGCCCGATCCGTCGCCTCGGCATCGCCCTGATCGTGCGGATCGAGCCGCCGCCGGCCCGATGGCAGCCAATCGGCGCAATTCGATGCCGCAACGACGAGCATCGCGTTCGCATCCTCGACCATGAAGGCCAGGCGCTCGCCAGGGTAGGCCGGATCGAGCGGCAGATAGGCGGCGCCGCTCTTGAGGATGGCGRGCATCGCGACGATCAGATCGAGCGAGCGGGGCAGGCAGAGGCCCACGATCGCGCCCGGCCCCGCCCCCATGGCGGTCAGTCGATGGGCGAGCCGATCGGCGCGGCTGTCGAGCTCGGCATAGGTCAGGCTGGTCGACCCGAGGGACAGAGCGACATGACGCGGCTGTGCGGCGACCCTCGCGGCGAACAGGGTGACGAGGGTTGCGTCCCCGAGAGGGCTTGTGACGCCGGCGCTGCTGTCGGGCGATGGCGAGTCCTGTGGGGCGACAGGCCGGCTCGCCGTATCGTTGCGCTCGGCTCCGACGGGCGTTGGCAGGCCGCCACGTCCAGAGGGGCGGCGGGAGGATTTCCTGACGAACATCTTGCTCATGCAGGAAGGCTATGCGTACAGCCCGCGCGACAAAATGGGAGCAGGTGGAGTAACGCCATCTCCCCAAGGATACGGGGCCCAGGCGCGAACGGTTAGCGCGCGACACCCGTAGAATCGGCAGGAATTCCGCAATCGGGTATTGGGATCGCGCGCGCTTGCTCATTAGGCGGATGCGCACGCTAGGGTTGACGGGCTCGGAGATCGAAGCTTCCGGCGGTTTGGCGCATGCGGCGTCGTCCCGGCATGTCCGCGCGGCTGATGTGTCCATGATTTGGGCTGTTGCCCACCAAGGGGCGATTCCGACGCAGCTCGGAAGGATGCCCTATTGCCGTACCCACGCTTCGCCGACGACGCTGACGGATCTTGTGCCGTGGCGGCTGGGGACCACGAAATTCCGATCCGGAATGTCCCAGCGCGCCTGCAATGCGTAGCCGAGCGAGCTCCGAGCTTCCGCGAGCTCATCCTCTCCGAAAACGCGATACGGCATCCGCCCTCGACCAAAGGATTCGAGGGTGAAGAAGCCCCCTGATCGGGAGAGTGCGACCTTGTTGAGGATGATGGTTCGGGGCGCCCGCGCGCACTGCGCCACGATCTGCTTTAGGGAGAGCTCGACATATTGCAGCGAGCCGGAGCAGAGCAGCAGATCGCACGGCGCCGTTTCGCCGATCGTCTCGTGAAAACTGAGAGCGGATGCCCAGCCGGGCCTTTGACCGACCCCTTCGCGGCACACCGCCGGCACATCGACCACCTGCCACCGAAAGCCGTCCGGATAGGTCAGGTAGCTCGCATAGGCATAGTATTTGACGCCTACATGCCCGCCGAAATCCGTCATCGTCGCGAGTGCGCCGTCTTTGATCAGCCGCTCCATGAAGAACATCACGGGCCAGTCGAACGCCTGGACCTCCTTGAACTTCTCGAGATTGATCTGGACGATCTCGTCGTCGTCGTACTCCGCGCGCGGCCGCCCGGTCAGGAATGCGACTGCGGCGGCCCTCGCCTCGAAGCATCCCCAATGCCGGCCGTAGCCGATGCGAAACAGATCGTTCAGCAGGTCCGACCGCCGCGCCTGTTTCAGTACCGGGATGGACCAGATGCTCCCCACGGCCGTTCCTCCGCTTCACTGCTAAAGTCGTCCGATCAGGCTCGCGGCCGGCTCCGCAAAAAGAATGGCCAGGGCAAGCAGAAGCAGAGCCAGGGTCGCCCGCAGGCGGGTCGGCGGCGGTGCGAGGGGATGCGTTTGTCCGGGCGAATGGGTTGTCGGCTGCTCCTCCCGGCTTGCGGTCGGAGCGAGCCGTAGCGGCGCCTGCTTGGCAGAGGCGCCGAAGGCTGCGGTCATCAATTCGATGCCGCCTTTGTCGCCAGCGAGCCAATGCTTGGCGAAGGTCGGGTGGCGGACCGCAGGCAGAGTCGAGGAAGAAGTGCGGCTGCCGCGTTCTTGCTGGGCGGGTCTCGCGGACGTGATCAAAAGTGCCTCCGTTTCACTATGCCGAGCCGTATGTTTCTGCCGCCGGACGGCGGGAAAGATGCGATCTGCCCTTTGTTCCGCTGGAGATGCCGGCCCCGTTGGGCAAGGCATTCAAACCCGTCTGCGGCTATCGTCCATGCGAATGGCGTCGTCTTCGCCGAGATAGCTGCCATTCTGGATGCCGATGAGTTCGAGCGGCTCTGCACCGACATTCTCCAGCTGATGCGCGGTTTCGAGCGGGATGAAGATGTGCTCGTTCGCGCCGAAATGGCTGACCGTGTCTTCGATGGTCACGGTGGCCGTGCCTCGGACGACAACCCAGTGTTCGGAGCGGAAGCGGTGCTTCTGCAAGAGCAGCCGCCCCTGGGGAGCGACGATGAAGCGTTTGACCTGGAAGCCCTCGCCGGCATCGACGATCTGGTAGGAGCCCCATGCGCAATAGACGCTGGCATGCGTCTCGGCCTGGCTGCAGCCCTTGCTGCGCAGCAACTCGACCACCTGCTTGACCTCGGCCGCACGACCGCGATCGGCGACGAGCACGGCATCGCGGCTGGCGATCACGATGAGATCCTCGACGCCGAGCACGGAAGTCATCGGACCATCCGTCGAGACGAAGCAATTATGGACGTCGAACAGCTCGACATTGCCGCGACGGGCGTTGCCGGAGCCGTCATGATCGCTGAGCGCCCACAACGCGTCCCAGTTGCCGACATCCGACCAGCCGCATGATGTCGCGACGACTGCCGCTCTCTCGGTGCGTTCCATGACGGCAAAATCGATGGAGCGCTTCCCGGCTTTGACGAAATCGGCCAGGGCCAGGGCCAGGGCGCCGTTCTCCTCCTTCCCGTTCGCAACGGCGTTCTCGACCGCTCTCACGGTTTCCGGCTCGAAGGATCGGTATTCCTCGATGAGGGTGCTGGCGCCGAACAGGAAGTTGCCGGAATTCCAGAGCCAGCCATTCAGCAGGTATTCGGCGGCACGGCGCCCATCGGGCTTTTCGGCGAAGCGTTCGACATGCCGGGCTTCCCCTTCGAGCATCACCCCCGGCTCGATCCAGCCATATTCCGTGCAGGCGTGGCTCGCCACGACCCCGAATGTGACTAGGCGCCGTGCTCGTGCAGCGGGAATGCCGTTGGCAACGGCGCGCCGAAACGCCGCCGGGTTTTCGACGACATGGTCCGAGGCGACGACGAGCACGGGCGTGTCGGGTCCCTCCCTGGCCGCGATCATGCAGCCGGCGAGGATGGCCGGGCCGGAGTCCCGCCGCTCGGGTTCGAGCACGATATCGGCCGACGCGTTGATTTCGGCGAGTTGCCTCTCCGCCAGAACGCGGTGGTCGCGATTGGTCAGGATGATCGGCCGATCGAACAGCTTGTTTCGGAGCCGCAGAACCGTGTCCTGAAATGTCGAGCGCTCGCCGAGCAGCATGGCGAATTGTTTCGGCAGGGAATTCCGGGAGGTCGGCCACAGCCTTGTCCCGGCGCCACCACACATGATGATCGGGCGTATCTTGCAATGCATGGGAAGGTCCTCTCGCGGCGTATGCCGCGTGGTGGTCATTCCTGACTGACGAGACCCGTGATTGGGCGCATGCTTGCCTTGGCTTCGCCGGAGGCACGGTCTTCGGGCGAGCCCGCCTTGGGCGTGATCTGCACGATGTCGCCGGGTTGCAGCGAGGTTCCGAACGTCGCGGCAATCGTCACCGGTACCAGGCCGCCCTGTCTGGTGATCCGGATGTCCCAGTCCCCTGCGGTTCCGCTCCCGCCATTCGCGGCCAGCCTGCGCCGGCGGCTTTCGGCGATCTCCCGCGCGACCGGCACGCTGCGCCCCACTTCCAGGATCTTCAGGCGCGTCTCCTGAAGCTCGAGCACGACGCGGCGCATGAAGGCCGTATCGATGTCTTCCAGCCGCAGCGTCACTTCGCCCAATGCGGTGTCGTTCTTGGCAAGTTCGGCTTTGATGCGGGCGAGCTCGCTGCGCGTGCGGGCGTATTCCCGCTCGCGCTCGACCTGGACGTTGCGCAACCCGTGGCCGGTCGCGGCGAGCTTGTCGTATTCGGTTGATTGTTCGCGAGTGAGTTCGATCTGCCTTCGCGCCAGTTCGGCCTGCTCCGTCAGGGCGGTCTTCTCGGATTGGAGACGAGCCACCTGTTGCCGCAGCAGCTCGCGCCCGCCTTCATGTGCACGTCGTTGGAAGTCCAGGATTTCCTGCTCTCCCGCAGTGATCTGGGCGCTGCCTGTTTCGGCGCCCGGCGAAGGCGGAGCGAGCTGCTTTGTGCCGTCGCGTTCCGCTTCGAGCCGCAGACGCCTTGCCGTCAGGCTCTGGAGCGACGTCTCGAGCAGCCGCTCGCGCTCATCGGCGAGCAGGAGCTCCGATTTGAGGACGGAGATCGATTCGTCTCCCACCCGGTAGCCCCCGGCGAGCGCCACGGCCCCGAGGACGTTGAGACCTTGCCGGAATGGGTAGCTGCCGGGCGAGCGGACCTCGCCCATGATGTAGACCGGCTTCAGCTCGGCCACTCGCAGACTGACGACGGCATCGCGGAGATAGCCGTCCATGAGGGCAGTGCGGATCCGCATCTCCGCATCCGGCACCGACAACCCCGCGATCCTGATACGTCCGGCCAAGGGCATGTTCACGGCGCCCGCCCCGTCGAGCACGAAATCCCCGGAGAGGTCCGACTGGCCGAAGACCGAGACCGTGACCTTGTCGCCGATGGAAAGCGTTTCGACCGCTTCCCGTTCCGCCGCCATGGCCGCGATCGGCAGCAGCAGCGCCACGAGAAGCGGCAACAGGCGGCGCCGGAAGTGGCATTGCCACGACCATTCGGCACGGGCCGGTTTTTCGGAAGCGGGACGCAGTTCCCGGTGACCAGATGAAGGGGACAAGGCAGTTCCACACGGTCCTGCCCGGACGGACCTCGGGATTGAGCGCCGGGCAGGAGGCAGGATGTCAGCACTATGTCCGCTTTCCGCGTCGCCATTCAGGTCAAGGCGGGTCTCGGCAGGATTAATCCGAATGTGCACTGCAGCATCCGCGATTGCGGCAGAGCGTCATGTCGGCCTGCCGGGGAAGTAGCCCTTCCTCGCCCGCGCCAGGAAGAAGGCCCCCCAAAGCGCCCTTTGAGAACGGCGGCCTTGCGGCAAAGCTGCAGGCCTCTTCTTGCGCATGATTGCGACCCGTTGGAGTTTCCACATGCAGAAACGCATTCTCGTCACAGGTGGCGCCGGCTTCCTGGGTTGCCATCTCTGCGAGCGACTGGTCGCTCAAGGCCACCAGGTGCTGTCGGTCGACAACTACTATACGGGGCGCCGCGAAAACCTGAGCGGGCTTCTCGGTCAGCCGCTGTTCGAGGCGGTGAGGCACGACGTCACCTTCCCGCTCTATCTGGAGGTCGACGAGATCTACAATCTCGCCTGCCCGGCCTCGCCTGTGCACTACCAGCGCGACCCGGTGCAGACGACGAAGACGAGCGTACTCGGCGCGATCAACATGCTCGGCATGGCCAAGCGGCTGGGCATCCCGATCCTGCAGGCCTCGACCAGCGAGATCTACGGCGATCCCGACGTCCACCCGCAGGTCGAGGATTATCGCGGGCTCGTCAGCATCAGCGGGCCCCGCGCCTGCTACGACGAGGGCAAGCGCTGCGCGGAAACGCTGTTCTACGACTACAACCGGCGCCATGGCGTGGCCATTCGCGTCGCCCGCATCTTCAACACCTATGGCCCCCGCATGAATGCGGAAGACGGCCGTGTCGTCTCCAACTTCATCGTCCAGGCGCTGAAGAACGAGCCCATCACACTTTATGGAGACGGGCAGCAGACGCGGGCCTTCTGTTTCGTCGACGATCTGGTCGATGGCCTGATGCGCCTGATGAACGTGACGAAGCCGCTGGATAGCGCCGTCAATCTCGGCAATCCCGTCGAGACCACCATGGCGGAGATCGCGAACCTGATCGTCTCGATGACGGGCTCGCGTTCCGAGATCGTGTTCAGGCCCCTGCCGCAGGACGATCCGAGGCAGCGCTGCCCCGACATCAGCAAGGCGCAGGAGCTGCTGCACTGGACACCCAAGGTTCCGCTGCAGGAGGGCCTGCGGCGCACGATCGCCTATTTCGAGGACTGGCTGTCGCGGTCGCGCGATCCGGTGCGGCGGATGGAAATCGCGAGGGCCGGCTGATGACGTCGGAGCCCTCCCTTCCTCACGCGCGCATCATGGGCGTCAACGTCAGCGCCATCAACATGGCGGATGCCCTGCGCACGGTAGAGGACTGGATCGGCCGGAAGGCGCAGCATTTCATCTGCATCACCGGTGTCCACGGCGTGATCGAGAGCCAGTCCGACCCGGCGCTCATGGCGATCCATGAGCGTGCAGGCCTGGTCACCCCGGATGGGATGCCGCTGGTCTGGATGGCCCGCAAGCTCGGATATCGCGATACCGAGAGAGTCTACGGCCCCGATCTCATGCTGGCGCTCTCGGCGCTCTCTGCCGAGAAGGGCTATCGCCAGTATTATTTCGGCGGCGCTCCAGGCCTCGCGGACCGTCTTCGCGACTGTCTCACCAAGCGTTTTCCAGGCCTCGCCGTGGCGGGCACCCTCTCGCCGCCGTTTCGAGCCGTCGCACCCGACGAAGACGATGAGATGGTGCGCATGATCAACGAAGCCAAGCCGGACATCGTCTGGGTCGGGCTCAGTACGCCGAAGCAGGAATACTGGATGGCCGGACATGTCGGGCGCATCGATGCGCCCGTCATGATCGGCGTCGGCGCTGCTTTCGATTTCCTGGCCGGCACGAAGCGCCAGGCGCCGCACTGGATGCAGCGAAACGGGCTCGAATGGCTGTTCCGGCTGATGTCGGAGCCGCGGCGCCTCTGGCGTCGTTACGGCAAGATCGTGCCCCAGTTCATGATCGGCGCCAGCTTGCAACTGCTCCGTGAGAAGAATGCTCCGGCAGCTACTCCTAAAAGCTAGCCGATCTCAATAGAGGTATAATTCAGTTTTACCACTGCTAATGGAAACTGAAAATCGCTAACACCGAAACTCAATTCTTAGTGGAGCGATGTAATGTCTAGCAAATACGTGTTGGTTACCGGCGCCGGCGGCTTTATCGGCTTTCATCTCGTGAATTATCTGAAGAATAAGGGCTACAAGGTCAGAGGCGTCGATATCAAGGAGCCCGACTACGAGGACAGCTCGGCGGATGAGTTCAAGCTCCTGGACCTCCGCGAGATGGAGAATTGCCGGGAAGCCGTCTACGGCATGGACGAGGTCTACAACCTAGCTGCGGATATGGGCGGCATCGGCTACATTTCCGGGGCGCATGCCTCCATCACCTACAACAATACGATGATCAGCGCCCAGATGCTCAAGGCGGCGCATGATGCCAAGGTCGAGCGTTTCCTGTTCTCCTCCTCGGCCTGCGTTTATCCGCAGCACCTGCAGGATGTGCCTTCCGTCGTGCCTTTGAAGGAGGCGGATGCCTTCCCGGCCGATCCGGAGCCCGGATATGGGCTGGAGAAGCTCTATACCGAGAAGCTGTGCGAGTACTTCACCGAGGATTACGGCTTCCAGACCCGGCTTGTCCGCTTCCACAATGTCTACGGACCGCTCGGTACCTATGACGGCGGCAAGGAGAAGGCGCCGGCAGCGATCTGCCGCAAGGTCGCGCATGCGGCCTCCGGCGACACGATCGAGGTCTGGGGCGACGGCAAGCAGACCCGCTCCTTCATGTATGTCGACGATTGCGTCGAGGGCATCTTCCGCATCATGCGATCGGATTACTCCGGGCCGCTCAATCTCGGCACCGATGAGCTGGTCGATGTCAGCGGGCTCGTCGACATCGTCGCCGAGATCGCCGGCAAGACGATCAACAAGCGCTTCAACACCAACCGCCCGCAGGGCGTGCGCGGTCGCAACAGCGACAACACCCTTCTGCGTGAAGTGCTCGGCTGGGAACCGCCGATGCATCTGCGGCAAGGGTTGGTTCCGACCTATCGCTGGATCGAGGCCGAGGTGAAGGCCGGCGGCATCGAGCGTCACATCATGCCCCAGGTGGAGCCCATGATCGCTGCGCAATAGATCGGCGGCGCGTCCTGCGGGACGCACGCTGTCGATCCAACTCATTGTTGCAGCGCCAAACTCTCCCGAAAAGCGGAAATCCGCTTTTCGGTCTGGTGCTCCGGCGGTTCGGTTCTCCTTACCGCGCGATATCACGGGAGGCTGCCATGCCGGATATCATCACCACCGCGGTCTCGCCTGCCATCGCCATGCCGAGGCCGGATTATCGGGTGGGCGCCGGCGTGGCTCCCGCGACGCGCCGGCTGCTTGTCGCCGCCGGGTTGCTGATCGGTGATCTTGCCACCCTGACGATCGTCATCGGCATTCTGCAGTTTGGCGCCCGCATCGGCGGGTTCGGTGCGGACACCGCCATGCCCGGGCTGATGGTCGTCTGGGTCCTGGCCCTGTGCGGGGCACAAGCCGGCTTCGGCCTCTACGGCTCGGAACGTGCCGAGCCCGTCGACCGGCTGCGCCGGCGTACGCTCGGCAATGCCATCGCCGCGATGGTCGTGATCGCCTGGGTGTTGATCGGAGAACGGCCTGCGCCGCTGATCGGCATCGTGGCCGCCGGATCGCTGCTGGCCATCGCGCTCGGTTATTATGTCGAGATGCTGGTCCGTGGCGCATTGCTCAGGAGCGGGCTTTGGGCCGCCCCGACGGTACTGTATGGAACCAGGGCGGCCTGCGCGGCGCTTGCCCGCCATCTGGCGCTGCGGCCGGAGCTCGGGTTGAGACCGGTCGCGATTCTCACGGATGACGACGGGGAGTCGCTTGCCGAAGCCGGCCAGGCGGCCGGTCTTCCCGTCATCACCTGCGGACAGGCGAACATCATTTCGGAGCGGATCGAGGTCGCGCTATGCGCTTCGGGCGATTTGCCTGCCGAGAAGGCGGACTGGCTGGAACGCCTGCCGTTGCGCCAGATCTTCGTCGTCCACGACGCCTCGGCGCTTGAAATCCTGACCCCCCGGATGCGTGTCATGGGCGGGCTGCTCGGCTTCGAGCGGCGCAGCGCGATTCACATCCCCCGCAACCTGCGCCTGAAGCGGCTGGTGGATCTCGTGCTCGGCATACCGCTCGCCATTCTGGCCACTCCCGCGATCATCGTGCTCGCATTGGCCGTGAAGGCTGTCGATCCCGGGCCCGCCTTCTACGCCCAGCCGCGGATCGGCCGAAACGGCCGCATCTTCAAGGTCTACAAGCTCCGCAGCATGTTCTCCGATGCCGAGGTTCGCCTGGCGGCCCATCTCGATGCCGATCTCACGGCGCGGCACGAGTGGGAGCGGTTCTTCAAGCTGACGCACGACCCGCGGATCCTGCCTCGCATCGGGCAGTTCATCCGCCGCTCCAGCCTCGACGAGTTGCCGCAGCTCTGGAACGTGCTGCGCGGCGAGATGAGCATCGTCGGACCGCGACCCTTCCCGGCCTACCACAATCAATGCTTCGACACGGCGTTCCAGGCGCTTCGGACCAGCGTCCCGCCGGGTCTGACGGGATTGTGGCAGGTGACCGATCGCAGTGACGGCGATCTCGCGATCCAGAAGCGCCAGGACAGCTTCTACATCCATAACTGGTCGTTCTGGCTGGATTTGTACGTGCTGCTGCAGACCGTTCCGGCAGTGCTCATGGCGCGCGGGGCGAAGTAGCGCGGCGCAAAGGCCCAATCGGGCTGCCTCCGCGGAAGCGGGCAGCCTCAGTCGTCATCCAGAGACACGAAGCAGGCGGGACAAGCGACCATGGATTTCTTCAGCGAGATGAGGGCTCCTCGCCAGTCTCAGGCGCTCTCCCGATATTACGATGCCGCGACCTTCGACTTTCTCTCGATGCTCTGGCGGCGGCGTGGGCTGATCCTCGGGGTCACCTGCGGAGCCGTGCTGGTTGCCGCGCTCGCTCTGGTGGTCATGCCGCGTCGCTATGCCACCGATCTGGTCCTGCAATTCGACTTCACGCGCGATGATACGGCGGGAGGGGGAGGCAAATCGAGCAGTGTCGCGCTCGAGGCTTCGACGCTCGTGGAGAGCGAGGCGCGGATCATCCGCTCGCTGGCGACCGCGCGGGCCGTGGTATCGCGGCTGGGCCTCGACAAGGTATCCGAAAAGCCGGCCTCCTCCTTGTCCAGTCTCGTTGCGGGCGGCGTCGACCTGGTCTTCCCGCCCTGGGTCCGTGAGACCGCCCGCGAATTCGTGGGCCTGGGCGGGTCGACGAGCCCGCCGGCGTTGCGTGATGTCGTCGCGCAGGGGCTGCTGTCGTCGCTGACGGTCGGCAACGACTCGAAGGCGTATCTGGTCACGCTCACATATCGCGATACCGATCCGGATCGCGCTGCGCTCATCGTCAACGCCTTCGGCACCGAATATCTGCGGCGGAAGATGGAAGCGAGCACGAGCGCCTCGCAGCGCTCCAGCCAGTGGTACGGGGTGCAGGCGCAGGAAGCGCGCATCAACCTGGCGCGGATCGAGAAGGAAATCGAGGAGTTCCGCGTCCGGACCGGCTTCGTCGAGCTCGGGCAGGACGGCGCCGACATGCAGCAGCAGCAGCTTCGCGACGTGCTGACCCAGATCAACGCCGCGTCGGCGACACGTCTGGCGGAAGAGATGCGCCTGCGCCGGGCGCAGGAATCCATCGCCGCCGGCAACGTTCCGCAGGCGACGGATCTCGGCGGATCTCCGGTGGTTCAGGCGCTCCTGGACGAGGAGGGCAAGGCGCGCAGGGCTCTCGACGAAATGATCAGCATGGCCGGCGATCGCCACCCCGCAGTCACGCGGCTGCGGCTGACGCTCACTTCTGTGCAGGACCGCCTGAAGAAGCAGCTCGCCCAGTCCGTGGCCAATATCGACACCGACGTCCAGGCAGCCCGTGCCACGGAAACGGCGCTTTCGGCACGCGTCGCGACACTCCAGACGAAGTCGATCGAGGCGCGAGGCCTCGAGGGCCAGTTGCGGACCTTGCAGGCGGAGGCGACGGCCGCGCGCGACCGCGTCAAGCAGTTGTCCGATGCGCAGCAGCAGGCCAGTGCCGTGAGCGAGCTGAGGCCGGTCATCGCGCAGATCCTGGCTCCCGCCGAAGTACCTTCCCTGCCGAACACCCCCGGCCCGGGACTGGTGCTGAGCCTCGGCCTGCTCACCGGGCTCGCGGCCGGGGCCACGCTGTCCTTCATGCTGGAGAAGCGGGATCGCGGTTTCCGCAGCGAAAGCGAGTTCGCGCTCGAGAATCACAGCAGCTGCGTCGGGCTCCTTCCCAAGCTCGAGCACTACCCGAATGGTCTGGAGAGCCTCGTCTTCGCCGAAGCGGTCAGATCGACGGTGGCGGAGCTGTTTCCTCCCACGAATCCGCCGAAGGTGGTGCTGATCACCTCTTCGGCACCGGGCGAGGGCAAGTCCTTCGTGGCGTCGGCGATGGCTCGCGTGCTGACGGTGATGGGGCAGCGGGTTCTGGTGGTCGACGGTTCTCCGCGCCGACTCCTGCTGGGCGAGAACTTCCCGCATGAGGCGTTGCTCGACCAATGCCTTCCGCAAGGCGGCGATTCAGACTCTGCGAGCGCGACCTCCATCGCCACGGTGCGGCGCGCATCCGGCCTGAGGGACGGGCAGAATGTCTATTCGAATCCGGCTTTCGAGGCGATGCTGCGCGAGGCGCGCGCGCGATATGACGTGATCCTGTTCGAGGTCGCGCCCGTGCTGCTTTCGGCCGACTGCGCCTTGCTGCGCGAGCACGCCGACACCGTGCTGCATGTCGTCAAATGGAACGACACGCTCAGGACGACCGTTTCCGCCACGCTCGACCATCTCACGCGGCTTGGGCTCGACGTGGGAGGCATCGTGCTCAACGGCGTCGATCTCGAGGAACAGGGGCGTTACAACGCGACGGACCGCGGGCAGGCCTACCGCAATTACAAATCCTTCTATCAGGCTTCGGCATGATCGGCCGCCCCGCCTCGCCTTCGCTGGCCGATGCCGATCGCCCGGCGCTTCCGGCGGGCACGGGCTTCAGCTGCCGGGATTGCGGCTCTCCGGCTGTGCTGCTGCCGCGGGACCTCTCCGCCCAGGCGCTCGTGATTTGCGACCGCTGCCAGAGTCCGATCGCGACTCTGGCGGCCTTCCGGGAGTATGTCGATCGCCTGGCGGCAGGTGCCCAATGTTGCGACCATCACCTGACGATCTGCCAGATGGATGCCGGAAGGCCGGTTTCGTCCACAGGAGGGTCAGTTTTTAATGAAGAAATAATCGATTGATATAGTGTACCAAATTCGGACGGATAGTACGATCGGACTAATACCGTTTGATATAAATTCAGGTCTTTGGGTAGAACGCGATTGCCGGTCAGGGGTATCTAGGGGCTCGACCACACCGAGTGTGTTCTTGCCCTAACAGGAGACCCCTTTATGGCTAATTTCTACGTATCTACAACCGGAAACGATAACAATTCCGGACTCGATCAATCCTCAGCTTTTGCGACTCTTGAGCGTGCCCAGGAAGCCATGCGGCAGAGCGGGGGCGCCGATACGACCTACCTCGCAGGTGGTACCTACCATCTCGACAGTCCCATTCACCTGACGTCGGCCGATTCCGGCTCATCCTTCGTGGCGTCCCCCGGACAGAACGCCATCGTCAGCGGCGGTACGCCGATCACTGGCTGGACCCAGGGCGCGAACGGCGTCTGGTCGGCCCATGTCGATGACGCCCAGATCCTGCAACTGACCGTCAACGGCGTGCAGCAGGTCGAAAGCCGCTTTCCCAACGTCGATCCTTCCGATCCCATCCGAGGCGGCTGGCTCTGGGGGCAGGATCTGCCCGGTGGGGCCGATCCCAGCAAATCCCTCGCCTTCAATCCGTCGGACTTCCCGTCGGGCCATGCCCCGCAGGTCGGGCAGACGGTGACGGTGTTCTCCGAGAATGGCTACGCCAACGACCACCTGACGATCGCGTCGGTCAGCGGCAACGTCATGACCTTCACATCCGAAGCCAATTACGATCTCGGCCCTGCGAGCCGCTTCTTCGTCTCGGAGCCGGTGCCGGATGGCGTGGGCGAGTGGTCGTTCAACAGCCAGACCGGCACCGTCCTGTTCAAGGCGCCCGCCGGTTTCACGGGCGACGGCGCGGTCGCATCCTCCGATCACAGCCTGTTCGTCGTCGATGGCGCGAAGGATGTCGGCATCAAGGGCCTGACGCTGACCGACACGGCAGCGGTATCGGGCGATCCCAACACGGCAGCGATCGAGGCGCATAATGCGACTGGGCTGACGGTGGACGGGAACCATTTCGTCTATGTCGGCCTCGGTGTCGCGTTGCATGGCAGCAGCAACGGCAATGTGGTCTCGGGCAATAGCTTCGACCACATCTGGTCGAGCGCTGTCGCCCTGACGTCAGGGACCAGCGGCAACAAGATATCGAACAATGTCATCGACCACTCGAACGAAGCCTTCGTTCAGTACGGCTCGATCGACATGCAGGAATCGGCGCGCAACCAGATCGACCACAACACGATCACCAATGTGCCGCGCTTCGCCATTTCCGAGAACAACCACGATCCCGACATCGCATCCGGCGGCAATGTCATCGAGTACAACGACATCCGCCATGCCGGCCAGCAGACGCCCGATGTCGGCGCCATCTACCTGTTCTCTCACGAGGATCCCGGCGCACTCGGCGACACGATCCGCTACAACAACATCGTCGATACCGGCGGCCTCAACACGCAGGAGGGCGGGTTCGCGGAAAACTGGAGCTCCGGCATCTATCTCGACAACCTCGCGAGCAATGCGCAGATCTATGGCAACTTCATCGAGGGAACGTCCTTCAGCGGCATTTTGATCCATGGTGGATCGAATAATTCGATCCATGACAATACGCTGCTGGACAACGGAAAATACGGTATCGCGACCATCGGTGTCGACGGCTACGCCATCACCGGCAACGAGACCTACGAGAACTTCATCCAGGTCTCGAAGGATGGCAGCAACACGATCGATACCGATCAGACCAATGCGGGCCTGATCCACAACAACGTCTATTACAACCCCGATGGTAGCGAATTGACCGTCGCGGATCTCTCGCTGTCGAGCTTCCAGCAGCGCGGCGGCGACGTGGGTAGCGTCGTGACCACCCAGGCCGGCTTCGCGAATGCCGCGAACGGCGACTACAGCTTTACATCCGGATCGATGGCGCAGTCGCATGGCATCGAATCGGCTCCGTTCGAGTCCATCGGAGCAACGGGTGTGAGCTCGGCGCCGGATACGGGCACACCGGCGACGCCTCCCCCTGTTACGGCGGAGCCCGCTCCTCCCGTCACGGCGGAGCCCGCTCCTCCGGTTACGGCAGAGCCTGCACCGCCGGTTACGGCTGAGCCTGCGCCGCCCGTCACGGCAGAGCCCACGCCGCCTGCCGTCGAACCGACCCCGCCGGTAGCCGAGCTGCCGCCGCCGGTCACAGCGGAGCCCGCCCCGCCGGTCGTCGCAGAACCCGCGCCGCCCAGCGAGGAGCCATCCGCGCCGGTCGTTCCGTCAACGCCCACGACGCCGGGCGGCTGGGGGGGGCATCACGTCTCCTGGGGCGGCAACGGCGGCGGTCGCAACTGGTTCCAGGATTTGCAGGCGCAGCACGACAATCACGACCACGGCCATTCCTCGCACTGGCACTGGTAGGTCGCGGTCCCTGCCTGGCGATCCGGCTCCACGACCGGAGCCGGATCGCCGATCTTCGAGAATAATCCCGGCGGCAGCTCCTCGCCGCCCCCGCAGAGTCGGTATCCCCCGGCTCTGCCTCTCCTGAAATTCCCATCGCTGCAAGGAAACCGACGAAGATGCTTTCGCAAACGGTCCGCAGTCTGACGCCCGCATTCGCTTCGCTTTTCGGGCTTTCCTTCGTTCTCAATCTCTTCGTCTTCGTTTCCCCCCTCTATACGATGCAGATCTATGACCGGGTGCTGACGAGCCGGAACGGCACGACGCTCGTCATGCTCTCGCTGATCGTCCTTGCCTTGTTTGCGGCCTATGCCGCACTCGAGCATTTCCGCAGCCGCGCGCTCGTACAGCTCGGCCTGTGCGTGGACCGGGCGCTGTCCGAGCCGGCATTCGAGGCCGCGTTTCGCGGTGCGTTGGAGGCCAAGGGCTCGCAGCACATCTTGCCCATCCGCGATGTCGAAACCCTTCGCGCGACATTGTCCGGCAGTCTCGTGCCGGCCCTGATGGATGCGCCCTGGATCCCGATCTATCTCGGCCTCTGCTTCATCCTGCATCCGGCGATCGGCCTCGTTGCCACCGTCGGCGCCGCCGCGATCCTCGGCGTCGCCCTGCTGAACGAGCGCGTCACGAAGAATTCCCTGGTTCGCGCAGCGGAACTGGGCCACGGCGCCAGCGAGCGCCTCGCGGCCTCCCTCCGGAATGCCGAAGTCATCCAGGCGATGGGCATGGCTCAGGCCATCCGCGGCGAATGGCGGCACCGGCAGCGCAGAGCGCTCGCCTATCATACGATCGCTGCCGATTGGGGCGGGACGCTGCTCGCAGCGACGAAGCTGCTGCGGCTGGTCCTCCAATGCGCCGTGCTCGGCGTCGGCGCCTATCTCGCCATCCACCAGAACATAGCGGCGGGCGCGATCTTCGCCGCCTCCCTGATCATGGGGCGGGCCCTGGCACCGATCGAGGGCGCCGTCGGCCAGTGGAAGAGTTTCGTGTCCGCGCGAAGCGCGTTCCACAGGCTCGGAACGGCCTTGAAGCCCGCCTCAGCCGGCAGCGAGGTCATGACGCTCCCCCACCCGGCGGGCTCCTTGCGCGTCGAGGGCCTGAGCGTGCGCGCTCCGAACGGACAAGCGCTGCTTCTGCAAAATGTCTCGTTCGAGGTGGAGCCGGGCGAGGTCGCGGCAGTCGTCGGATTGACCGGCTCCGGGAAATCCTCCCTGGCCCGCGCGCTTGTCGGTGTCTGGAACCCCGACCAGGGCGTCGTGCGCCTCGACGGCAACGACATCCGGCATTTTTCCGACGAGCAGCGCGGCCGGATCTTCGGCTACCTTCCTCAGGATGTCGAACTCTTCGCCGGAAGCGTGCGCGACAACATCACCCGCTTCGATCCCGCCGCCACCGACGATGCCGCCGTTGCCGCCGCCTCGGCCGCCTCGGCGCATGACCTCATCCAGAACTTTCCAGCCGGCTACACGACGCAGATCGGCGACGATGGGGCGATCCTGTCCGGAGGACAGCGGCAGCGGATCGGCCTGGCGCGAGCGCTCTACGGCCAGCCCGCGCTGGTCGTGCTCGACGAGCCCAACGCCAATCTCGACATGGATGGCGATGCCGCGCTCGCCCGCGCCCTGTCGGGCCTGCGCGCCGCGGGCGCCATCGTCGTGGTGATCACGCATCGCCCGCAGCTTCTGTCCCAGGTCGACAAGATCATCCTCATGCAGAAAGGCCAGGCCGTCAGGGTCGGCCTGCGCGACGAGATCCTGCCCGTGCTGCTGCAGCCGGGCGTCGGGCCCCGCGTTCAGCCGCCTCAGCGTGGAGCGGTACGACAATTGGAGCCGCATTCCGTGGCGAGGTGGGCGCGTCGATGAAACTGTCGGTGAATATCGCGAAGAAGCTGTCGCTCCACACAACGCAATGGCGTCGGCGCCTCGAGCCCGCTCTTGTCGGGGCAAGGCGCATGATCCTGCTGGCGCGAACGCCTGCCGAAGCGGGTGGCGATTGGCGGACCCCTGTTCAGAAGGGCTACATCGTCGTCGCCGTTGCATTGGGGGCCGGAGGAGCCTGGGCGGCGACCGCCCGCCTCGACAGCGCCGTCGTGGCCCATGGCAGCGTCGTCGTGGAGAGCGACCGGAAAGCGGTCCAGCATCTCGAGGGAGGCATCGTCGAGGCTGTCGCGGTGCGTGACGGTTCCGAGGTTCGCGCCGGCGAGGTGCTGTTGCGGCTCGACGCCACGCATGCCGCCGCGCAGCGCAGCGTGGCGCGGCTCGGCGTCCTCCAGGCTTTGGGCGAGGAAGCGCGGCTTACCGCACAGATCGACCAGCTCGACCGCATCGCCTTCTCGAATGAACTGACCGAGGCCGGCGAGAGCAAGGAGGCGCGCCGGATCGTCCTCGATCAGGAACGCCTCTTCAAGGAGCGCGTCTCGGCCCAGAAGATGGAGGTCTCCATTCTGGGAGAGCGTTTGACGCAATCCCGGAAGCAATATGAATCGACCGAGGCGCAGCGCAATTCCGCGACGACCCAGGCGGCCAGCATCAACGACGAGCTCACCAAGCTGCGGCCTCTCGCCGATCAGGGCTACATCGCGGCGACGCGCATCAACCCGCTGCGCCGGTCGCTGACCGAACTCGAGGGCCGCATCGGCTCGCTGAACGCGGATCTCGCGCGCTTATCCGTGGCCAATGACGAAATCCGGCTCCAGATGAGCCAGATCGGCTTCAAGGCCGCGGAAGAGGCGTCGACGAAGGTCGCGGACTGCCGGGTCAGACTCGCCGATGCCCGCGAGAAGCTGCGCATCGCCGAGGATGTGCTGGCGCGTGCGGAAGTCCGCGCCCCGCGTGCCGGCAGGGTCGTGGCTTCGAAGGTCCACACGGTCGGAGCGGTGGTGAAGCCGGGCGAGACCATGATGGAAATCGTGCCCCAGGACGACGATCTCGTCGTCACCGCCAAGATTTCGCCGATGGACGTGAACAGCCTGCGCCCCGGCATGGCGGCCGAGGTGCGCCTGCCCTCGTTCAAGGGACGGGCGACGCCCTTCACCGTCGGCGAGGTCAAGTCGGTAGCGGCCGATGCGCTGCGCGACGACGTCTCGCAGCAGATGGTCTATGAGCTGCGCGTCAGTGTTTCGGCCTCGGGCTTCCCCCCGAAGATTCGTTCGAAACTGAAGCCCGGCATGCCGGCCGAGGTCTTCGTGCCGACAGGCGAGCGCACCGCCCTTGCCTATCTGATGCAGCCCCTGATGGATTCCGTGCGTTCGGGCCTCAGGGAGGAGTGAGGCCGGCGGCGGCTTGAACGGGCATCGGCCCGAAAGCTGCCGGGAAGCGGCTGAAGATCGCGGAGGCCCGACTCTGCCGGCTGCTCGTGCCGGCGGATCGGGCCTTTTGCCGCGGCCCGGCTGTTTCCCGCTGCGTCAAGCCCTACCGCAAGGAGTAGGTCAATGGAGTGAGCTATTCGCCGAGATATGCCGCATGCTAGCTTGGCAGCTCAGCCTGATCGGACGCGCGAATAACAGTCATTCCCAGAAATACCTGCCGTTGATCAGCGACTTCGAGGAGCGTGAATCCATGTCGCAGAAGATCATCCCCGTTGTGATGTGCGGAGGAGTCGGCATCGGCCTATGGCCGATCGCGCGCGACACGATGCCGAAGCAGTTCATCCCGCTCTTCGGTCAGGAATCGACTTTCCAACGGGCGGTTCAGCTTCTCTCCGATAAGGCGGTCTTCGACAAGCCGATCGTCGTGACCAGCTCGGAATACCGGTTCACCGTCGCGGATCAGTTGCAGGCGATCGGCGTGCAGGCCGAGATTGTGCTCGAACCCGTCAGGCGAGACTCCGCTCCCGCCGTGGCGATCGCGGTCGAGCTCGGCCTTGCGCGCGACGGCGCAGCCATCGTCGGCGTCTTCGCGGCAGATCATGTCGTGCAGGATGGCGCGCTTTTCGTCGAAACTTGCGCCAGGGCTGCCAAGGTGGCCGCACAGGGGCGCATCGTGACGATCGGGATACCGCCGACCTATCCGGCGTCGCAATACGGCTATATCCGGCCTGGAGCGGAAATCACCGATGACGCCCGCCAGGTCGAGGCTTTCGTCGAGAAGCCCGACGCCGTGCAGGCTGCGCGCTGTCTCGCGGACGGCTATCTCTGGAACTCGGGCAACCTCATTTTCGATGCGGCCACGATGCGGGCCGAGCTTGAGATCTTCGCGCCGGGTGTCATCCGCGCGGCGCGTGAGGCCGTCGCGAAGAGCACGAGCGATCTCGGCTTCCGGGTGCTCGACACCGGCGCCTTCGCCAGGGCGCTGAAGATCTCGATCGACTACGCCGTCATGGAGCGGACAACGAAGGCAGCGGTGATCGCCGGTCATTTCGGCTGGTCGGATGTCGCCGGCTGGGCTGCGATCTGGGACCTTTCCGACAAGGGAAAATGCGGGAATGTCGTCGAAGGCAGGGGCTATGTCGTGGACGGCGCGAACAACCTCGTTCGCTCCGAGGAGGCCCTCGTCGCCGTGGTCGGCCTCGACGATGTCGCCGTCATCGCCACGCGCGACGCCATTTTGGTGATGCCGAAGGCGAAGGCCGACAAGGTCAAGGACGTCGTGGCCATGATCGCGTCCAACGGCGAGGCGGAGGCCGGTGCCCATCGCGAAGTTCACCGGCCCTGGGGCAAATATCTCTCGATCGATCTGGGTTCGCGCCATCAGGTCAAGCGCATCACGGTCAAGTCCGGTGGCGTCCTCTCGCTCCAGAAGCATTTCCACCGGGCCGAGCACTGGGTCGTGGTGCGCGGCACGGCCGAGGTGACGCGCGACGAGGAAACCCTCGTTGTGCACGAGAACGAGTCGATCTACCTGCCGATCGGCTGCACCCACCGCATGGCCAATCCAGGCAAGATCCCGCTCGAGATCATCGAGGTGCAGGTCGGCTCCTATCTGGGCGAAGACGACATCGTCCGCATCGAGGACATCTACAAGCGGGTTTGAATTGATGAGCTGCTGCCGCAGGCGACGGAGCTGATGCGCGAGCGCTCATACGCTGCGCTGCGTTTGGCGGCTTTCGCCTCCGCCTGATAACGCCGCAGAAGGGCGCTCGCCGTCATCGTGAAGGTCACGGGGCTAGAGACAGCGCGGCCGTGTCGCTCTCCGCCTCCGGCGCTCGGGCCCGTGCGAAACCCCTGCCTTCTCAAGGAATCGCCTGGTTGCCGCAGGGTTGCCTGCACACCTGAACCTTGCTTGCCAACCGCCCCCGTCCTGCGGAGCTCAGCCATGAGCACCCCCCGCCAACTGCGACAGCAGGGGTCTCCGATGATCGCCAAGATGAGGGGCTAAGGCAGAAACTCGCGAGAACCCGCGAGATTCCAAAAATGGCGCGCCCGACACGATTCGAACGTGTGACCTTTGCCTTCGGAGGGTAACGGTCGTGGCATTTCCTGTGATTACCTCACATCCCTCCATATTTCCAAGCGTCTGATTTTATGCCAGATTTGTAGAAATCGATGGGCAATAGCGTTGCGTGGATTTGCCCGAGATTACCTGCCGCTGCTTACCTGGTGCTTACCCGACATGGCCCGCTTATCGATCAGGACAATTGATGCCGCCAAGCCGAAGGGCTCGGATCTCTTTCTTTGGGATGACGATCTGCCGGGCTTCGGCCTGCGCGTGAAGCCGAGCGGCGCGAAGTCGTTCCTCGTCCAGTACCGCAACAAGAATGGCCGCAGCCGGCGCCTCACGATCGGGCGCTATGGCGTACTGACGCCTGATGAAGCCCGCGACATTGCAAAGGACCATCTGCGCGACGCGGCGAAGGGCCATGATCCGGCAGAGAAACGATCTGCCGACCGCGAGGCAATGACGGTCAAGGAACTCTGCCAGGACTATCTCGACAAGGCGGAGAAGGGGCTGCTTCTCACACGTCGCGGCGCGGCCAAGAAGGCCAGCACGCTCTATGTTGATAGGGGCCGCATTGAGCGGCACATCAATCCCCTGCTTGGCAATCGCACTGTCAAGGATCTGACGACGGCCGATGTGCGGGGCTTCGTCCGTGACGTGACGACCGGTAAGACGGCAACGGACGTGAAAACCAAGAAGCGGGGCAGGGCGATTGTTGAAGGCGGCAAAGGGACTGCCGCTCGTACGCTTGGCTTGCTCGGTGGCATCCTCTCCTATGCGGTCGATGAGGGTTATCGTGATGACAACCCGTCACGCGGCGTCGTTCGTGCGAAAGACGGAAAGCGCCGCGTGCGGCTGGAAGGGGATCGCTACAAAGCCTTTGGCGATACCCTGACCGCCCTGGAGGCCGATGGCGCTTGTTGGCAAGCCATCGCACTCGCCCGCTTGGTCGCATTGACCGGCTGCCGGCGAGGCGAGCTTGAGCAACTTCGCCATGGCGAGGTCGATATCGCCGGCCGGGCGCTGCGCCTTGGGGACACGAAGACCGGCGAGAGCATCCGCCCGCTGGGCGCGGCGGCGGTCGCCGTTCTGCGAGAGGTGATGAAGCGGTCGCAGAACTCCGAGTGGGTCTTTCCGAGTGTGAAAGAAAGCGAGCGCGGTTTTTATCAGGGGCTGCCCCGTGTTTGGCGGGACGACATCGGAGCGGCGATCTCAGGCGTGACGCCCCACGGCATGCGCCACTCGTTCGCCTCGCACGCTGACGACCTGGGCTTTTCCGACCCAACGATCAGGGCGCTGCTCGGGCACGCGCGAAGCGGCGTGACCGGCGCCTACATTCATAAGGTGGACAAGGCCTTGATCGCCGCTGCCGACCAACTCGCCCAGCACATCGATGACCTGATGCAATACGGCAAGCAGCCCGAGGCCGACGTCATCCCTATGGCCAGTGGAAAGCGGAAGCGTTCCTGAGCCTTCACTCGACTTCTTGCGAGGCATAATGGAAAAAAACCTCAAGCAAGTATTCCCGGCTGCCCGCATCATCCCGCGGCTCATCGTGGAGGACGAACTCGCCACAGAGTTGATAAATCTGGCTAGTCGGGCCTATCGCGGGGAAAAGCATGAGGGTTCCGAGGAGGCCGTTCCTCTGGCGGCAATTCTGGCCCCGGCCCACGCCGAACGAGCCGCAGCCTTCTTTGTTTCTGCTAAGTACTACGCAACGAGCGTTCCCGAACTCAGATCTCTACTTTCGGGGAAAGGTTCCGGGGGAAAGCTTCGCCGGAGCATTTCGAAACTAGCGAATCTCCTTGAGGACGCTGATTATCAAATTCCTTTTGTTCAGATGATGGCTTTGCATTCTTACGGTGACCCAAATTTCGATAGCAATAGCATTACAAGTCGCGAGAATCTTGAAGAATATCAGTGCCGTCTTGAAAAGTGGAAGGAAAGATTGTCTCCATCTGTTGTTAGAGGGACGCTCCTGATCTGGAAACAATTGATGGATGATTGCCACGCTCAAACTAAAGCCGCAGGCGCTTCGGAGAAGACCGCAGAGCGGAACTTTGTGGCGCAACTCGGCGGCTATTGGCGGGACGAACTGAATGCGAAGCCGGGGAACTCCCGCGCAGAGATGCCTGATGGGTATCGGCAGGTTGGCCTTTTTCCGGACTTCGTTCGCGCAGCCGCGAAAATCATACCCGCAGAGTACCGTCCCCGCAGTCTTGATTATGCCATAAGGAGAGAAGTCGGAAGGAGATAACCGCCTTTTCAAAATCGCAGTTTTCTCCACATAGTTTCCGGGGGGCGCCTGCATTTTCTTAGGGGAGCCGACGAATGCGTCGGGTCTCACCTAGGAGCTTCCATGGACCCCAACACACCCCTCCGGCGCACCGAGGCAGCGGCTTATATCAACTGAAGGGGGGCGCGTGACACCATGCCCCCCAATAAGCTGAACCCTAAGGCGCCAGGTTTGGCGTCCGCAGAGCCCGAATTGCTTCGCTGGGGAGCTAGCAATTTCGACCTTAACACGCAGCGGCTCGCGTTCAAGCAGATTTACAGGCGCGTCGCTGTCTCCGAGCCTCTCGCGCTCGTCATCGCCGCTCATGCCGGCCTCATTCGGGAGGCCCGCCAATGATCACACCTAGCCTACACGATTTCGACTTCCTGCTCGAGCACCGACTGGCGGAGCTGCACGCATGAGCGCCGCAGAGCAGCCGTCCGAAAGGCCCGCCGCCTTCCAGGGCGACCTGCGCAACCTGCCCGACGCACTCGCTCCCCTCAAGGCCCTGCCCAACTGGGTAGTGTGGCGCTGGAATTGGGCGGTCAACAAGCGCGGCGTCGGCAAATGGGACAAGCCGCCGTTCCGGCCGAGAAACCCGAGCCAGTACGCCAGGAACAACGACCCCTCGACCTGGGGCACCTATGACGAGGCGCTGGCCGCGTTTGAGAGTGGCCAGTGCGATGGCATTGGCTTCAACCTGTCCGGCACCGACATCGCAGCATTCGACATCGACAAGTGCCGTAACAAGGAAACCGGGGCGATCGCCGAGGAAGCGATGGCGCTGGTGGACGATGCCGCCTCGTACACCGAAATGACGGTTTCCGGCACTGGGTTGCGCATCATCGGGTTCGGCTCAGGGGGCAAGGTCCATCGCAAGCAGGCATTGCCCGGTGGCACCGTTGAAGTCGAAAGCTATCGGGACGCCGAACGCTACATCGTCGTCACCGGCATCCCTTTGCCGGGCGCGTGGCCGCACATGGCAGACATCACATCCGAGATGGATGACCTTGTCGCTGATCTGKACGGCAAGCCGGATGACGACAATGTCCTGAAGTTCACGCAGCGGGAACCGTCACAAACCAATGACGACTTTCTGCCGCGTGAGCTGGTCGATTTGATCGAGCGCGGCCCGGCGCCGCAGGAGGATCATAGCCGCGCCTTCCATCATGCGGTCTGCTGGTTGTTCGATTGCGGCTGGGCTGCCGGCCGTATCGAAACCTACATTGCCGGCAAGCCGATCGTTCCCGAACGCTACAAGAACAGGCTCGCTGGAGAAATTGCGCGCTGCATCGGTCGAGCGAAACCAAAATCGGATTGGGCGCGAGGTGAAAACCATTCCGAAGGACCGAAGGCCGACGCCGAACCGAAGGCGGAGGGCGGACCGCCGCCGATCGAAATTCTATGGCACGGGCAAGCCCAGGACCGCGCGCCGCGATCCTGGCTGATCAAGAACACCGTCCCGGAAAAGGGAAGCGGACTGGCGTCAGGTCAGTGGGGCGCGGGAAAGACTTTCGTCGCCATCGACCTCGCCGCCGCCATCATGACCGCCACACCCTTCGCCGGGCGCGAGGTCACAAGGCAAGGCGGCGTGCTGTTTGTGGCAGCCGAAGGTGCGAGCGAAATTGAGATCCGCCTTCGTGGCGTCGTGGATCACAAGCTCGCGGCACTGAAAATGTCGGAAGCCGCGGTCGGCAACCCGATCGATGCCGATCTTGATCGACTGCCGTTCGCGTGGATCGAGGAATGCCCTTCGCTCAAGGACGGGTTCGATCGGCTGGTTGAGGCTTCGCTTGGCGTGGCGCGCAGCATCGACGAGCAATTCGGGTTGCCGCTCGCGCTGATCATCATCGATACGCTGAACGCCGCCGCCAACTTCAAGGACGGCAACGACGCAGCCGAAGGCCAGTTCATCATGAACCGGCTTAACGAGCTGAGCCGCAAAACCGGCGCGTTCGTGATCGCGGTCGATCACTTCGGCAAAGCAGTCGAAACTGGGACGCGCGGCTCGTCGGCCAAGGAAGCCGCTGCCGACATGGTGTTGGCACTTCTCGCGGATCGGGACGTTGCCGGCAACATCAGCAACACCCGCATGGCGGTTCGGAAGCTGCGAGGTGGCAGCACCGGAGCCGAAACCCCGTTCAACCTGCAAGTGGTCGGCCTGGGCAACGACGAGACGACCTGCATCATTGAATGGAAACAGGGGGCGAGGAGCGATCACAGACCGACCGATCAACGCGAGCGTTGGCCAAAGTCAACCAAGGTTTTCAAGGCTGCCTTAATCGAAGTGCTGATCAACGAGGGCAAGGAATGCGACCCGTTCGGCGACGGCACGATGAAGGTCAAGGCCGTGCCGGTGGCGTCCGTGAGGAAGGAGTTCATGAAGCGCTACCCGTCCGACACCATTGAGGAGAACAAGCGGATAGACGCCAAGCGGCAGGCATTCAAACGAGCCATGAAGCGATCAATGGAATGCGACCTGATCGGGACGCGCGACATCGGTGGAGTGGATCACCTATGGCTGGCCGTACAAGATTAACGGGACACCCACAGGACGGACGGACCGGACACTTACTAGTGTCCGCGTCCGGTTCGTCCGGTTGTGGGCACGGACAGAACGGACGAACGTCCTGTTTGTCCTGTTTGTCCGGGCTAGCCCTGGGCGCCACTTCTTGTGGCGGGGAATGCGGCGCCCGCCAGCGGCCAGCGCATGTGCCCAGCAGCCGCGGGTGATATCCGATCAGTCGCATGGAGCGTCGCCAGGGCCGCCCGCAAGGTTTTTGGCGGACACAACGGCATCGCAGTCGAGGCGCCGGAGGGCCCTTCTCTTTTTATCGAACCGGAATGGCCGCTGCCCGCCGCCTGGGAGGACGCGCGATGACCAACCGCGCCTGGCCGGATGCCCGGTCTACCGAGAGAGCGGAACCGCGCCATGGCTGAGCCAAGTCTGCCGATCGGACGCAGGGAAGGCGACGCCATGTGGGCGGGATTCTCGAGACGCGCTTGCCGGGCTAATTCGCCACGGCGTAGATGCGTGGTGCTACGGGCGAGAGGGGCCACCTGCACGAATGCGGCCGAGCTCGACGTTGGAAGCGAAATGATTCGCCAAAGCCGGGCAGTCCCATACTGGCGCTATGGCGGAGCCCGCTGTTCCAAGGCGCATGTCGAAGTATTGTCAGCCCATGTCGGGATGCATGCCCGGAACGTTCATCGAGCCCGAGCGCTGGCGTCGGGGCGAGCGTCGGTGATGTCGGTGGTCGCGTCACCTCGCACGCGCCCCACGGCGGCGCCTAAACCGGATCAGCAGCGCCGCTAGGCCGATAAGCCCTGCCAGGCCCGTCCCAACTCCGATCAAAAACTGCCCGGAGTACGGATTCGGGTATGGGGGATGGCTGTATGGGGAACTTGCCGATGAGGCGCGTGCACGGGGCCGCCTGCTGATGAAATACGCGGTTATTCCGCAGCCAATCGCAACAGCGAGAAACACGGCAGCGACGATCAAGCTGGCGGTTACCAGCCCGAACCGAAGCGCGAGCACAGTGTGGCCCGCGTCAATCGCATATCCGAGCGCAAAAATGGTGATGAGTGCCGCGACAGCGAGCAGTCCATAGCTGAGGGCTGCGCGCTTGATCGCCGCGGTGGCTTGAGCGGTGAAGTAGGCGACCAACGCGCTCACAAGCTATCGAGCCGCCCAGAAGCCGAGCACGACGCCTGCTGCCGCTGCCCACCCCAGCGCCCGCAACGGCCGAGCCTGGATTTCATCGATGAGGAGCTGCTGAAATTCACTGACGCTTTCCGAGGCTGCATCAGTGACTTCGTCGATCACTTCTACCGCTTCGCTCTGGCCCTGAGCGGCGAGCTCATCGGCATTTCGAGACATAGCCTTGAAGCCATCTTCCATGACGGGGTCTCCTAGAGGTGCATGAGCGGCGGCGGCGGGCGGCAGGTTTGAAGGCAACGGCGCGYGGCCTTCGCTGTTCCGAACTCAGAACCGATTATCCCCGGAATAGTTGCGTGCCCGCATCTCGACGCTGCCGTGTCGCGAAGCTTGTGGCCGCGTCGGGAACCTTGTGGGAACCAACCGAGCACCTATCTCGTTGTCAGCGCGGCATCCTCGGATGCCTGCCGCCCATCCTGCTGCAGAATCCGGGAGCACCCAACTCCCGCCGTGATCGAACGCCGGAAACTCCAACTCCGGCGGTCCAGCAAATCCTCTCGGGTCAGTTGTTGTAGCTGTTTGTGGCAAGAAACCAAGCAAAGGAGCGCTGCCGATGGGCATGAAGACGAGCTTGACTTTGGGCTCCCTCGCTGTCGCCGCACTCTTAGTCGCCGGTATAGCTTACTGGGAGCTCCACGAAAGCTCGCACACCGCTGCTTTGTCGGGTACGACTGGCGCAATCCCAGCTGCACCTCAGGCCAGTACTCCGCCTCCAGCGCCTGCGCCTCAGGCCAGTATTCCGCCTTCAGCGTCTGCACCTCAAGGCAGTCCACCCCCTCCAGCGCCTTCGCTTCAAGCCAGTGCTCCGCCTCCAGCGCCTGCGCCTGCGCTTAGACCGTCCCCCCCCCCACCTGTGAGCGCACAGTCCAACGAGCCCGCGGCATCCCCGGCCACGCCGCCAAGCCCACCCGCGACAGCGGAGCGAGTGCAGGCAACAGAACCTCCCTCGGCAACGCCTTCGGCCCCAACGGCAACCCTGCCTGCTGAGGGCCAAATGTCTGAATCGGACCGACGACAGGTCCAGCAATTATTACAGCGCCTGGACTACTACCAAGGACCCATTGATGGAAAATTCGGTCGGTCGACCCGTGCCGCCATCCGTCGTTTCCAGGACAGCCTTGGCGTCAAAGGTACCGGCTACTTGACCGCCGCGGAGGCTACTCGCCTGAAGGGGTCTGTACCCAGATAAATGATTGAATAGTTGGGCAACACCACCAGCGACCGCGACGGCTCGACCCATTCTCACGCCGGCATAAAGTCTGGCTCCTATCCCCAACTCTAGAGCTGGCTGGGGAAAACTGGACGTCCGGATAAGGGGACTTTGATAGGTTTTGCGCGGAGCGGGCATTAACGGGCTTCTCCTTCACGGCAAAAAGCGGCCTGCCATTCAGCCTCCGTCATCGGGCTCTGGCCTTCCGCCTCATCAAACGCGATAGCCGCCCCATCCGTGATGCCGTCCCTTTCTGCATCGCTCAGCGGGTGGGCGCTGATATCGTAGCGCACGCTATTGCTGGCGCGTGTCTCCAGTTTCGCGATGCGCTGCGACAATCGCGTCATGGCGCCGGCCTCGCTGCGCTAGCAATGATGGCGGCATTCAACGCGGCGTCGGACATCAGCGTCACAGCGCGGCTGCCCGGCGTTTGATCGAGCCGGTCACAAGGCTCGGCATCTGAAAAG
>NZ_JBFUIF010000036.1:0-42770 GCF_056402015.1 Allobosea sp. P4_C6 | reverse complement strand
ATGTGGGAGGGCTCTCTCGTCCATCTCGGCATCCCCGTCGCGCTGCTGCTTGCGGTCGTCGCCTGGCTGCTCATGGAGAAGACGACGGCTGGCTATGCCGTGAAGGTGGTGGGGCTCGCGCCTGCGGCGGCCCGCCATGGCGGCTTCAGTGCCGCGCGCACGACATGGGCGACGCTGCTGATCGGCGGCGCGCTGGCAGGCCTCGCCGGGCTGTTCGAGGCTGCCGGCCCGTTCGGGCAGCTCACGCCGCAATTCCCGGTCGGATACGGCTTTACGGCGATCATCGTCGCGTTTCTTGGGCGGCTTCACCCGCTCGGCATCGTCTTCGGCGGCATCGTTCTGGCCGCGACCTATGTCGGCGGCGAGATCGCACAGTCGACCGTGCGCCTGCCGCAGGCGGCGACGGGCATGTTCCAGGCGATGCTGCTGTTCATGCTGCTCGCGACCGACGTGCTGGTGCGGTGGCGGATCGTCTGGAGGCGGAGGGTGGCGTGACGGCAATTCCCACCAGTCTCCGACGTCATTCCGGGGCAAGCCGAAGGCGTGAGCCCGACAGCGCCTTTTCAGGATCGACCCGCGCTTCTGGATTCCGGGCGCTTCGCTGCGCGAAGCCCCGGAATGACGGTGCGTTTCCATGACCACCACCATGCTCGTCTCCATCCTGATGACGCTGATCGCGGCCTCGACGCCGCTGCTGCTGGCGGCCCTGGGCGAGCTCGTCGCCGAGAAGGCCGGCGTGCTCAATCTCGGCGTCGAGGGCATGATGCTGTGCGGCGCGGTCGCCGGCTTCGCCGTCGCCTTCTCGACCGGCAGCACCGGCTTCGGCCTCGTTGCGGCGGCCTTCGCCGGCGTTGCGGCCTCCATGGTCTTCGCGGTGCTTTCGCTCTCGCTGATGGCCAATCAGGTGGCGACCGGGCTGGCGCTGACGATCTTCGGCATCGGCGCCTCCTCGCTGATCGGGGCCGGCTTCGTCGGGCGGACGGTAACGCGGCTGCAACCGGTGTTTCCGGCGGCGCTGTCGGAACACCCGGTGCTGCGGGTGATCTTCGGGCACGATCTCCTCGTCTATCTCTCGCTGATCCTGGTCGCGGGCGTCGGCTTCTTCCTGCGGCGCACGCGCCCGGGGCTGATCCTGCGCGCCGTGGGCGAGAATGACGGCTCCGCCCATGCCATCGGCTATCCGGTGATCGCCATCCGCTATGCCGCCGTCGCCTTCGGCGGCGCGCTGGCGGGGCTGGGCGGCGCCTATTTCTCGCTGGCGCTGACGCCGATGTGGGCAGAACGCCTGACCGCCGGGCGCGGCTGGATCGCGCTGGCGCTCGTCGTCTTCTCGGCCTGGAAGCCGGGCCGCCTCCTGCTCGGCGCCTATCTCTTCGGCGCGGTGATGACGCTGGAGCTGCAGGCCAAGGCCGCCGGCATCAGCTGGCTCGCGCCCGAGGTGCTGGCGATGGCCCCCTACCTTGCGACGATTGCGGTTCTGACCATGATGTCGCTAGGACGAAAGACCGGCCGGCTCGACGCACCTGCCTGCCTCGGCAAACCCTTCTCGGCGTCCTGACGCCGCAACCGACAACGGGGAGTTCACCTCATGACCAGCATCATCACCCGCCGCAGGCTGACCTTCGGCGCCGCCGCTGCCTCGACTCTGCCCATCCTCGGCCGTGGTGCTTCGGCACAGGCCCCGCTCGGCGTCGGGTTCGTGTATGTCGGCCCGATCGGCGACCATGGCTACACCTGGACCCATGACCAGGGGCGCCTCGCCCTCGAGAAGGAATACGGCCCGAAGATCAAGACGAGCTTCCTCGAGAACGTCGCCGAAGGGCCGGACGCGGCCCGCGCCATCCGCCAGCTCGCCCAGGCCGGCAACCAGCTGATCTTCGCGACCTCGTTCGGCTTCATGAACCCGACCATCCAGGTCGCCAAGCAGTTCCCGAAGATCCATTTCGAGCACGCCACCGGCTATATGCGCGCCGACAACGTCGCGACCTACAACGCCCGCTTCTACGAAGGCCGCGCCGTGATCGGCACCATCGCCGGCCACATGTCGAAGACCGGTCAGGCCGGCTATGTCGCCTCCTTTCCGATCCCCGAGGTGGTGATGGGCATCAACGCCTTCCATCTCGCCGCGCGCAAGGTGAACCCGAACTTCAAGACCAAGGTCGTCTGGGCCTCCACCTGGTACGATCCGGCCAAGGAAGCCGACGCCGCCAAGGCGCTGATCGACCAGGGCGCGGACATGATCACCCAGCACACCGACTCGGCGGCGCCTTTGCAGGCGGCCGAGCAGCGCGGCGTCTTCGCGTTCGGCCAGGCGTCCGACATGAAGGCCTTCGCGCCCAAGGCGCATCTCACCGCCATCGTCGACGACTGGTCGGGCTACTACATCAAGCGCGTCAAGGACGTGATGGACGGCAGCTGGAAGACCGGCGACGTCTGGGACGGGCTCAAGGCCGGCATGGTTCGGATCGCGCCTTATAACGATGCGGTCACACCTGCGGCCCGCGCCGCCGCCGACGAGGTGATCAAGGGCATTTCGGCCGGCACGCTCCACCCCTTCACCGGCGAACTCAAGGACCAGAAGGGCGTCGTGCGCCTCAAGGCTGGCGAGAAGGCCAGCGACGAGATGCTCTCCAAGATGGACTGGTACGTCGACGGCATCCAGGCTTGAGCCTACTGTCCACCAGCGCTGGCGGCCTTCCGTCCGCCGGCGCTGCGATTCGCGCCGTGCCCGCCTCTGCCTGCGTCAGCGGCGGTCCCGGAACCCTTCAGCCCCGCCCAGATCGCTTCGTCAAACCCTCGATCGGCGGAACGAAGCCGTTTTCTGTGCGTATCTACCGCCACGGGCATCGTCTTTCCGCGATAACCGTGGCAACTGCGTGAGTTGCGCGCCGCGAATAGCAGCAATGTGTCGCGGTCGCTCGTGTCGGAAACCAGCATGAACGGCCGTAGTCCAGCACGCGACGCCTGAAGCACCTTCTCAAGGAGGATTTTCATGACCAAGAATGAACTGATTGCCGCCATCGCCGACGAGACCGGCAAGACCAAGGCGGACGTTTCCGCCATCCTGGCCTCTCTCGGCACGACCGTCGCCAAGACGCTGAAGAGCGGCGACGACGTCACGCTCGGCGGCATCGGCAAGCTCTCCGCTGCCAAGCGCGAAGCCCGCGAGGCCCGTAACCCCTCGACCGGCGCGACCATCAAGGTTCCCGCCAAGACCGTCGTGAAGTTCAAGGTCACCAAGGACCTTGCCGACGCGGTGGCGTAAAGCCAGCATCGGGATCAGGCAGCGTTCGCGCATCAGACGTGGACGCTGCTTGAGTCTCGTCGTCATGCTCGGGCTTGACCCGAGCATCTCTTCGACGAGATTCTCGGGTCTACGCTTCGCGCCGCCCGAGAATGACGCTGTCTCATGTTCCTTCGCCTCTTCACCGATCTGCGCGCCGCCAAGGTCCCCGTGACCCTGCGCGAGTATCTGACGCTGCTCGAAGGCGTCGAGGCCGATCTCGCCGAACACAGGGTCGACGAGTTCTATTATCTCGCCCGCGTCACGCTGGTGAAGGACGAGCGCCATCTCGACAAGTTCGACCAGGTCTTCGCCCAGGTGTTCAAGGGCATGGAGACACTCGGCCAGGCGATCGAGCAGGCCGGCATTCCCGAGGAATGGCTGCGCAAGCTCGCCGAAAAATTCCTGACCGACGAAGAGAAGGCGCAGCTCGAAGCGCTGGGCTGGGAGAAGCTCTGGGAGACGCTTAAAGCGCGGCTCGACGAGCAGAAGGGCCGTCACCAGGGCGGCAACAAATGGATCGGCACCGGAGGCACCTCACCTTTCGGCGCCTATGGCTACAATCCCGAAGGCATCCGCATCGGCCAGGACAAGAACCGCAACTTCCGGGCGGTGAAGGTCTGGGACAAACGCGAGTTCAAGGATTTCGACGACACGCGCGAACTCGGCGTGCGCAACCTGCGCATCGCGCTGAGGCGCCTGCGCCGCTTCGCCCGCACGGGCGCGGCCGAGGAACTCGACCTCGACACCACGATCAGCGAGACCGCCAAGCACGGCTATCTCGACGTCCAGCTGCGGCCCGAGCGCCGCAACGCCGTCAAGGTGCTGCTCTTCCTCGATGTCGGCGGCTCGATGGACTGGCATATCGAGCTGGCCGAGGAGCTCTTCTCTGCCGCGCGGGCGGAGTTCAAGCATTTCGAGCATTTTTATTTCCACAACTGCCCCTATGAGCGGGTGTGGAAGGAGAACCGGCGACGCCACGACCAGCAGATCCCGACCTGGGACGTGCTGCGGACCTATCCGGACGATTACCGGCTGGTCTTCGTCGGCGATGCCTCGATGAGCCCCTACGAGATCGCGATGCCCGGCGGCTCGGTCGAGCACTGGAACGAGGAGGCCGGCGAGGTCTGGATGAACAGGCTGACCGCGAAATTCCCGAAATCGGTCTGGCTCAACCCGGTCCAGCAGCATCTGTGGAACTACACCCAGTCCATCCGCCAGATCGGCGGGCTGATGGGCGGGCGCATGTTCCCGCTGACGCTCGACGGGCTCGACGGCGCCATGAAGGTTCTCGCGCGCTGACCCCCGACGATCGGCCCGCTTCCCTTGGGCAGCCGGAATGCCCGACAGCATCCGTATTCGGCCCGATACCGTAGAGCTTTGATCTTGCATCGGCTTTCCCGAAAACCGCATTCCACTTTTCGGGCCGATGCTTTAACTACCGGCCATGACGAACGATCAAGACGACGCCCCTCCGCCGAGCTGGCGCCAGCGCCCGAAGCCGGTCGGCTTCGAGATCGCCTACAAGCTGGACGGCGATACGCTCGAGATCGACCGGACGCGCCGGGTCGACAGCATCCGGCTCAGCGCCGTCGAGCAGGTCCGCTTCGTCTACGCGCCGGGCAATATCTCCTCGAAGGGCTACAAGACGCAGCTTCGGCTCAGCGACGGCCGGACCGTGACCTTCGGCAATCTGTCCTGGCGTTCCCTGACCGATCTCGACCGCGACGATGCGCGCTACCACCACTTCGTCGCGGCCCTGTGCGCCGCGATCGCGCGGGCCAATCCGCGCGCCCGCTTCGTCGCGGGCCGGCCGAAGCCGATCTGGCTCGGCGTCGCCATCGTCGGGGCGCTGTCGCTGCTGATGCTGACCGGCTTCTCGCTGCGGGCGTTCCAGCAGGGCGCGACCAATGCCGCGCTGCTCGGCATCCTCCTGGTGGCTGCCTCGTTCTGGCAGGTCTGGCCGCTCGTCAGCCTCAACCGGCCGCGCGAGCTCGCGACCGGCGAAGTGCCGGACAGCCTCGTCCCCGGCCGGCCGGGCTGAAGTTCAACGAACCACCAGCACCGAGCATTTGGCCCGGCGCACGATCGCGGACGCGTTCGAGCCGATGACATAGGCCAGCATGCCGGGCTCATGCGAGCCGATGACGATGAGGTCGGCGCCGCTGGCGTCCGCTTCGGCCAGCACCTCGCCATGGACGGAGCCGATCAGCACCTTGGCCGAGACCTGCTCGGACGGCAGGTCGACCTTGGCGGCGATCTCGGCGAGCTTCGCCTCGGCATCCTCCTGCTGCTCGGAATCGAAGTCCGCCGGCACGAACTCCATGTAGGTGATAGGGATCAGCGAGCGGACATAGACGAGCCGCACCGTGCCGCCCGAAATCTTCGCGAAGGATACGGCAGCCACAAGCGCCGGCCGGGCGAGCTCGGCCTCCGCGAGGTCGACGGGAACCATGATCGACTTGTACATCGTATCCTCCAAGGCTGGTTGCAGAACCATTCTGGAGTTTGACAGCGCCCGCGCCATGATCCAGCGCAAAATGCACGATGCGGCGCGGCGTCGCGCGTCAGGCCAGCACCTGCTGATTCCCCACGTAGAAAGGGCGTCATCCCGGACAAGCTGCGCAGCAGCGCCGATCCGGGATCCATCGCAGAGCTCCGGAACCCTCCGACGGATCCGGCTCAAGGCCGGGACGCGCTGCGGTTCAGAGAAGTCACCTCGCTCTAGCCCTGGCGCGCTGGCGTGCGGACGATGAGGCCGTCGAGGTTGTCGCGGATCCGGATCTGGCAGGAGAGGCGCGAGTTCGGACGGACGTCGAAGGCGAAGTCCAGCATGTCCTCCTCCATCGGCTCGGCAGGGCCGACGGCTGCCATCCAGGCATCGTCGACATAGACGTGGCAGGTGGCGCAGGCGCAGGCGCCGCCGCATTCCGCTTCGATACCGGGGATCGCGTTGCGGATCGCCGTCTCCATCACGGTGGAGCCGGTCTCGCCCTCGACGGTGCGGCTCTCTCCGTGAGCGTCGATGAAGGTGATATTCGGCATGAGGCACTCCGGCGGCGCGATGACGGGCTCCGCTTAGAGCATTTCAAAGCGGCGCGGAACGGGGTTTCGCGCGGCAGCGACCCGATCAGGCCGCGCAATCGAAGCGCGAGATCACGGCCCGCGCCTCGGCCGCGGCCAGCGCCAGCGCGTCCAGGGCGCTATCGGTCAGGCGCGACTCCGGCTCGCCGAGGCCGTGCTCGATCCTGTCGGCTGCTTCCGCGACCTGCCAGGCGCCGATCGCGAGCGCCGCACCCTTCAGCGTATGGGCCGCGTCCATCCTGGCCTTCCTGTCGGCGCTGCCGTGGATGGTGCGCAGATGCGCGACGCATTGCTGGGCGAACAGCGTCAGCAACTCCCGCTCGAGCTCGTGGTCACCGCCGCTCTGGCGGGAAAGGTGCTCGGTATCGATGGCATTCTGGGACATGAGGAAACTCGTGAACGCATGAACATCTGACGGCCGCACGAGCGGTCTTACCCCCTCCAAGAAGCGCCATGATGGTGAACGAGGCGTTAACGACGTTTGTGAATCGAGCACTCAAATGGGTTTCCAAGGGTCCGGGGCTCCACTACCCTTCCAATTGGTAAATGATGGGCGCAGTGTCACCGATCATCCCAGCCAGAGGCGGCGAGGGACGGCGGGGACGGGCTTTCGCGTCCATCGTCAGTAGCGTGGCGAGGCGGCAACGATGAATCGACCCAAGAAGCTCCAGGATCCCACTGAAGCTGCGATGTCGGCGATCGAGGAGGCGCTCCGCCTTGACCAGCCGCACTCCGACACCGCCAGCGGCGAGTCGGAAACGGCGGTCAGCACCGAGCCCCGGCTGCCCGCCACCAGCGAGGACGATCTCAGGCTCGAACTGCCGCGCGTCGAGCCTGCTCCGGCGGCCGCGCCGCCTGCGCCGGTAACCCATCCCCCGCAGCAGCCCGCGCAACCGCGTGCTGCGATCGCGCCCGACACCAGCCGCGTCGCCAATGACGACCGCCGCGATTCCAGCTCGCTGGTGCAAGCCTTCTCCGTGCGCCCGTCGCGCAAGCCTTATTGGTTCGCGGCCCTCGCCTCGTTCGCCTGGCTGAGCGGCGCCGCCTTCGTGCTGTTCGGCCGCTACGGCTCCTTCAGCAACGGCCTGCCCGAGCCTGTCGCCAATTTCGGCATCGGCGAATGGACGCTGCTCGCGTTGTCGATCGGTGCCCCGGTCGTGTTCTTCTTCGTGCTGGCGGCGCTCTATCGCCGCACCCAGGAAATGCGCCTGATCTCGCGCGCCATGACGGAAGTCGCTCTGCGGCTTGCCGAGCCCGAGATCGCCGGCGCCGATTCCGTGCTGTCGCTCAGCCAGACCATCCGCCGCGAGGTCGCCGCCATGGGCGACGGCATCGAGCGTGCCGTGGCGCGTGCGGGCGAGTTGGAGACGATCGTGCGCGGCGAGATCTCGACGCTCGAGCGCGCCTATGCCGACAACGAAATCCGGCTGCGCTCGCTGATCGACGAGCTCGTCACCCAGCGCGAGGCCGTGGTCGGCAATGCCGAACGCGTCAAGCTCGCCATCAGCGGCGCCCATGACGGCCTCGCCAAGGACCTCGACAGCGCCAGCCGCACCATCGCCGAGGCCGTCGCGCAGGCCGGCGACCGCGTCACCGGCTCGCTCGGCGCCAAGGGCGACCAGATCACCCAGGCGCTCGGCCGGGCCGGCGAACGCATGGTCGAGGAGATCAGCGGCCGCGGGCATGATCTCGTCGAGCGGCTTCAGATCACCTCGGGCGAAGTGTCCGAGCGGCTGGCCGGAGCCAGCGACAATCTTTCGACGATGCTCGACGGCCGCGCCAAGGAAATCGCCGGCTCGCTGGAGCGCACGGGCGTGGTGCTGACCGAGGGCCTGACCACCAGCGCCCAGGGCGTCACCCGCGCCATCAGCGACACCGGCATGCAGGTCGCCGAGACGCTGACGACCCGCGTCGATGCGGTCAACGAGACGCTGAAGACCACCGGCGAAACCCTGGCGAAGGACATCTCCGCGCGCGGAACCGAGGCAGCGGAGCGCTTCGAGACGAGCAGCCGCAACATGGTCGCGCTGATCGAGAGCCAGAGCGAAGCCCTGCAGCAGCGCCTGTCCGAATCCGGCGAAGCGCTGCGCAGCGCCCTTTCCGACGAGGGCGAGAGCGTCACCACCCGCCTCGCCGAGGTCGGGCGCGGGGTCAACAGCCTGCTCACCCGCCAGAACGAAGCCATTGCCGCTCGCCTCACGCAGGTCGGCGAAAGCGTCCACAGCCTCATCGGCACGCATGGCGACACGCTGGTCGGCCGCCTCAACGACACCGCCCGCACCGTCGACGACGTGCTGCGTGAGCGCAGCGAAGCCATCATCCTGCGCGTCGGCGATGCCGGCCAGAGCCTCGGCGCAGCCGTCGAGAAGCATGGCGACACGCTGACCGGCCGCATCACGGATGTCGCCGGCCAGGTCCACGGCCTGTTCACCGAACAGGGCGGCAAGCTGGTCGACCGCCTCGGCGAGACCGGCGAGACCGTGCATGCGCTGCTCGATCAGCAGGCCGAAAAGCTCGTCGACCGCGTCTCCGGCGCAGGCCGCGAGCTCGCCAGCCTCGTCGGCGAGCAGAGCGACACCGCCGTCGCGCGTGTCTCCGAAGCCGGCAGCGATCTGTCGCGCCTGCTTGTGGAGCGCAGCGAGATCGCCGTCGCCAATGTCTCGGATGCCGGCCGCAGCCTCGCAGCTCTCATGGGCGAACAGGGCGATGCCACGGTCGCCCGCGTCTCGAACGCCGGTGCCGATGTCGCCAAGCTCCTGTCCGAACGCAGCGAGGCGCTGGTCGCCAGCGTGTCGGGCGCCGTCAACACCGTCGAGACCCGCCTGCGCGATGAGAGCGAGCTGCTCGTCAGCCGCCTGACCCAGGCCGGCCAGGACGTCAGCAGCGTCGTCGGCAGCGAGAGCGAGCGCCTGATCTCCGGGCTTTCCGAGACCGGCATGCGCGTCAGCGCACTACTGGACGAGCAGGCCGGCGCCATGACCGTGAAGGTTTCGCAGGCCGGGCTCGAGATCAAGGATCTGCTCGGCAGCGAGGGCCAGGCCCTGGCCAGCCGCGTCGCCGATGTCGGCCGCTCTGTGCACGGCATCCTGTCCGAGCGCAGCAACGCGCTGATTTCCCGCCTCGCCGATACCGGCGAGAGCATCGACCAGAGGCTGGACGAGCGTGGCGCGGCCCTGGCCGCCCGCGTGAACGCCAGCGTCGAGGCCGCCCAGAACGCACTGGAGCAGCAGCAGACCGGCTTCCTCGTCAGCATCGGCGAGACCGGCGACAAGGTCGGCGCTCTGCTCGGCGAGCAGCGCGAGACGATGGTCCGCGACCTCGTCAACACCGGCCGCGAAGTCCACACCCTGCTCGGCGAGCAGAGCGAGGATCTGGCGCGCCGCATGACCGATGCGACCCGCACCCTCACCGAGACGATCAATGTCGACGGCCGCCATGTCGCCGACCGCGTCGTCGAGGCGACGCAGGGGCTGCGCGACACCTTCACCGTCCATGCGGAAGAGGCCCGCACCCTGCTCGCCGGCACCGGCCGCGAGATCGTGCTGGCGCTGACCCAGCAGGGCGGCCGCGTCAACGAGGCGCTGTCGGCCAACGCCGAATCGATGCTGCGCTCGGTCGAGGGCCGCGCCCAGGCCCTGACCGAAGCGCTCGCCACCCGCCACGACGCGCTGACCAGGCTCTTCGACGAGCGCGGCCGCGAGATCGAGACGGCTCTCGGCGGGCGCCTGTCGGCATTCTCCGCGCTGTTCGACACGCAGGGCCGCGACGTCGAAACCGCGCTCGGCGCGCGCCTCAGCGCCTTCGAGGACCTGATCGTCCATCAGGGCGGCGCGCTGACCGCCAAGATCTCGGGCGATGCACGCGACCTCACCGAAGCCCTGCATAGCGGCATCGCCCAGGTCGAGAAGCTGATCTCCGAGGATGGCGTTTCGCTGGCCGACAAGGTCGGCACGCGTGCGCTCGAAGCGGCCGAGCTCCTCGCGCACCGCACCCGCGAAGCAGCCGATGCGATGGAAGGCCAGATCAAGCTGTTCGAGGATCGCTCCGGCGCCAAGAGCGCCGAGATCGCCGGCACGCTCGACAGCCTGATCGCGCGCATCGACGGCAGCCTCGGCTCGCGCGCAACCGCCCTCAACGAGGCGCTGGTCGAGCGCACGGTCGATATCGCCCGCGTGCTGGCCGAGGGTGGCCGCGAGGTCACCCGCGCGCTGGCGGCCAAGGCGGACGAGATCGGCGAGGTCGTCACCTCGAAGAGCGAGTCGCTCACCCGCACGCTCAGCGACAAGGCCGACACGATCAACGCGACGCTCGGCGGCCGCGCCCTCCAGATCGCCGATACGCTCGACCAGAGCGTCGCGCGCTTCGAGGAGCGCGTGGTCAACCGGCTCGACACCGTCTCGCACACGCTCGACAGCCGCGGCGACGAAATCGCCGCCACGCTGCAGGGCCGTTCCGAGGCCATCGCCTCCGTGCTCAGCGAGCGGGCGCAGGAACTGCGTTCCCTCTTCAGCAATGAAGGCAACGGCATGGTCTCGGCGCTGGCCGGGCAGAGCGAAGCGCTCGCAACCGCGCTCACCGAACGCGCCGAGCAGCTTCGCACGCTGTTCGACGATCGCGGGCTCGGCATCGTCGCTGCGCTCGGCCGTCGGGGCGACGCCATCTCCGGCGCGCTCGACCAGCGCACCGAGCAGCTGCGCGCGATCTTCGAAGGCCAGGGCGCCGGCATCGTCACCGCGCTCGAACGCCAGGGCGCGGCAATCGCAACCTCGCTGGAAGAGCGGACGGACGCCATGCGCGCCGCCTTCGACGCCAAGGGCCACGGCCTCGTCGAGATCATCGGCCGCCAGGGCGAGGCTATCACGCACTCGCTCGACGAGCGGGTCGAAACGCTGCGCGCGGTCTTCGATGCCAAGGGCAGCGGCGCCGTCGAGGCGCTGAACCAGCGTGGCGAGGCGCTGGCCGCCGAATTCGCCTCGGTCGGCGAGACGGTGGTGCGCGCGCTCGAGAGCCGCGGCAACGCCATCGTCGCCGGCCTGCGCGACCGCGGCGCCGCCATCACCAATGCGGTCGACGCCTCGTCGAACGCGTTGCGCGAGACGCTCGAAGCCGGCTCGAAGCAGTCTGTCGAGGCCCTGGTCGGCACGAACGAGCAGTTGCGCGAGGAGCTGGGCGGCATGCTCGGCCGCCTCGGCGAAGCCAACAAGCTGATGCAGCAGATCGTCAACGGCGCGAACAAGAACCTCGCCGCCGTCGAGAACAGCCTGTCGACCCGCGTCGGCGAGCTGCAGAACGTGATCGGCACCGTGATGACGGAGGCGGGCAACGCCTCGCAGCAGGTCACGGCCCAGATCGCGGAGCTGAAGAGCTTCTCGGAAGGCACGCTGCGCGAGACGACGGCCCTGATCGGCCAGCTCGACGACCGCGGCACCTCGCTCAACGAAGCGACGCAGGCCAGCAGCGCGGCGCTCAACGCCGTCGCCGGCCGGCTGGAGCAGATCGAGGGGCGCGTCGGCAAGGCGCTGTCCGAGCGGCGCGAGTCGCTCGAGCAGCTGCACGGGCTCATCGCGAACCGCACCGAGGATGTCGAGGCGATCACCCGCTCCTTCGCCTCGCTGATCGACGAATCGCTCGGCACCGCCGAGGCGCGGGCGCGCCAGATCGGCGCCGTCCTGTCCGACTCGGCCGAGTCGACGACGAGCGCGATCGCCCATCAGTTCGAGACGATCCGCGCCGCGACCGGCAAGGAGCGCGAGCTGACGGCGGAAGCCCTGCGCGCGGCCTATGCCCAGGTCTCGACCGAGATCAGCGGCGAGCTCGCCAAGGTGACCGACCGCTTCCAGAAGGCGGCGCAGGACATGCGCGGCATCACCGGCGACATCCAGCGCGAGCTGGAGGCGACGCGCGCCGAGCTGAAGCGCGGTGTGCTGGAGCTGCCGCAGGAGGCGCAGGAATCGACCTCGGCCATGCGCAGGGTCGTGGCCGAGCAAATCAAGGCGCTGAACGACCTCACCGAGATCGTGACGCGTGCCGGCCGGCGCGGCGACGTCTCGCTGCCGATCGACCATATGGCGAGCCGGCGGACCACCACTGCCGTCGCCGTGGCCCCTGCCCCGGCGCAGCCGGCCCCGGCCCTCGCCCCGGCGCCGCAGCCGAAGCCTGCAGCGGAAGAGCCCCTGCTGCGGCCGTCGCTCGACGCGGCAGCCGAGCCCGCACGCGCCGCCACGCCGCGCGCCGAGCCGCGCAATGAGCCGGCCCCCACCCCGAGCCGTCCGGCTCCGGCGCAGGAAGCCGCTCGCCGCCAGCCCGAGGCCACCCCGCAGCAGCAGCCCGCCAAGGCCGGCTGGCTCTCGGACCTGCTGACCCGCGCCTCGCGCGAGGACAAGCTGCCGGAGCCGAGCAAGCCGACGACGCATTCGATCGAGAAGCTCGACTCGCTCTCTGTCGATATCGCGCGGATGATCGACCATGACGCCGCCGTCGAGCTGTGGGACCGCTACAAGCGCGGCGAGCGCAACGTCTTCACCCGCCGGCTCTACACGCTGCAGGGCCAGCAGACCTTCGACGACATCCGCCGCAAATACCGGCGCGACACCGAGTTCAAGGATACGGTCGACCGCTATATCGACGAGTTCGAGCGTCTTCTCGGTGAAGCCGCCAAGGACGACCGCGACTCGATGGTGGCCAAGACCTACCTGACCTCGGAAACCGGCAAGGTCTACACCATGCTGGCCCATGCCAGCGGGCGCTTCGAATAAGCGCCCTGCCCGGTCCGACCGAACCAGAAAGGCCGCCGACACCGGCGGCCTTTCTCATTTCGAGGCCCGCTCAGGCGCGCAGGATGTTGCGACCCCCGCCCTTGGAGCGTGCTGATTTCGCACCAAACCACGCCGTCACCCCGGGCTTGACCCGGGATCCATGCCGGAGCCTGTCCGGCTGATCGTCAGGGATGGATCCCGGATCTCCGCTTCGCTCCGTCCGGGATGACCAGCCTTTTCACGAAAACGCGGCACGCTCTACGCGGCCGCCTGAATCCGGGCCTCGCCCTTGTTCAGGAAGCAGGTCTTGTCGAAGAGCGCGAGGTCGAGCGGGTTGGGCAACCGCACATCCGCGATATCGGGAAACGGCTTGCCCGACGCTTCATAGGCGCGGTCGACTTGCGAGATGAAAACGAGGATCAGCCCGCGCTCACGCGCGAAGGCCTTCAGCGCCCTGACCTGAATGGCCAGTTCCGGCGTATCGCGCCGCTGGTCCAGCAGTTGGAGATAGTCGATGACCGCCACCGTTCCGGGCGGCGCAGCGGCCAACGTCGCAGTGATGTAGTCGGCACTGATTGCATCGGAGCAATCGCAGTCGAAAAGGCCGGCGAACTCGTCAGGCTCGATCCCGATCGCACGCAGGCGGCCCGCCACGTCCGCCAGCGTGTATTCGAGCGTGAGGAACACGCCGCGATGTCCTGCCTTCATGGCTTCTGCCAGCAGCGCGAGACTCGCCAAGGTCTTGCCCTGCCCAGGCCGCCCCGCCATCAGCACGAGATCGCCCGGCTGAAGATAAGGCAGCAGCCTGCGGGCGGACGTCATTTGGGGCTGCTTCGCGACGAGCAGGCTCCAGCTGCGATAGCCTTCTTCGGTCGCGATGCGATCGAGCGCGGCGTGAAGCGGAATGCGCTCCCTGCGGCTCAGCAGCCTGGCCTTGCGTTTCAATTGATGGATCGGGGCCGACAACGTCATGACGAGAACCTCCTATCGCGAGCAGGTGGCGCAGTCCCTCCTCATGCGTGATGCCCGGACAGTCGGTCGGATTGTCGGAAAATGCCCCGTATGAAAGATACTTCCCCGGCTGGAGGGGGGAGGCTCGGGCCGAGCCAGAATCGGATTCTAGCTCAAGCCGGAGCGCAGGAAAACAGCCGTACCGGCGTACCCGTTAGATAGACATTATCTCAGCGCGCCCAGCGCACGATCTCGACGAGGACCTGCGACAGCGCCCGGTCTAGCGCCTGCGTCGCGCCCGCCCCATCGACGGCGCCCGCCGGCACGCGCGCGGAGAATAGGCGCGCGCGCTGGATCTGCCCGGTCCGGTCGCCGACGATCTTTGCGGTGATCGCGACCACCGCCGTTCCGCTGGCGGCGTCGATGTTGAAGCTGCGGATGTCGGTGTTGAGCTGCACATCGGGCTGGATACGCTGGCCCGGCGCCGAGACGGAGCCGACGCGGCTGGCGTTCTCGAAGGTCTGGATCAGGCGCGCCTGCACCAGCGCCGGGATGCGGTCCGCCCATTGCGCCCCGCCGACGAAGGACAGCGCCCCGCTCGAGTCCTTGACGATGACCCGGTCGGAATCGAGCGCCTGCACTGCCGTCGGCTCGGCGACGATCATCACGGCGCGCGAGCCGCCGACGCGACCGAAGCCGCTGGGTGCCGAAAGGTCGAATGTCGTCGGCGTCGAGCCGCCGCAACCGGCCAGCAATGCGCTGGCGACCAGCACGAAAGCCGTGAGGCAGCGGGCCTTGGTCGCCGGGTAGAACGGTGCCTCGGTCGTCATGAGCTAGCGCGATCCGTTGTATTGCGGGAGCGGCGGCTTGCCGCCGAAGATGAACTGCTGCGGGTTACGTTCGAAATTCCGCAACGTGCGATTGAGTTCCGTCAGCGTGCGCTTGCCGTCGGCGGCGAGCGATTCGACGTCGCGCAGCCCCGGCCCGGTGAAGCGGTTGATCCCGGATGTGATCTCCGCCGTGCGCTTGTCGAGATTGTCGGCAAGAACGCGGATCGACTTGGCGGCGTCGGCGACTTCCTGGAAGGCGCTGCGGCCATCGGGACCCGATCCGGAGTCGAGAAAGCCCTTCGCCGCCTTGAGCACGCCCTCGACCTGATCGGCCGCGCGGTCGAGCTTGGCCGAGATCGAGGCGGCGTCCTTGACCACCTTGGCGACATCGGCGCTGGAGCCGCCGAGCGCGCCGGTGAACTTGTCGACGTTCTCGACGATGCTGGCGACCTTCTGCCGGTCGACCGAGCGCACCACCGCCGTCAATTCCTCGCTGAGCGACTGCAGCTTCTGCGACAGCGGTTGAATGGTCTCGGCGAGGTTGCCAAAGCCGGCCATCAGCTTGTCGATGCCGTCAGCATTGTTGCCGAGCGCCTGCGAGAATTTCTCGACATTGCGCACCGTGTTGTTGATCGGCCCGGTGTTCTGCTTGATTAGCCCATCCAGCGAGGTCAGCATCGTGTCGGCCTTCTGGGCCACGTTGCGCACGGTCTCGATGATGTCCTGCAATTCGGAGCGCTCGGCGATGATCGTCGGCATCGGCTCGCCGGGTTTGGCGGTCAAGACCGGCGCGTCGGGCGCACCGCCGATGAGCTGGAGCGCGACCACGCCGGCCAGACCCTGAGCCTCGATGCGGGCGCGCGTGTCCTCGCGCAGCGGTGTCGTGCTGGCGACCTGGATGACAGCGTAGATGCGGCGGGGATCGTCCGGCTGCAATTCGATGCTGGTGACCTCGCCGACGCGCAGGCCGTTGAACAGCACGCTCGAACCGCGGCCAAGGCCGGTCACCGTGCCGGTGAAGATGACGCGGACGCTCTCCCTGCGTCCGGCTCCGCCGCTGTTGAACCAGTAGACGAAGCCGAAAGCCGCCGCGAGGACTGCGAGCGTGAAGAGGCCGACAAGTGCGTAGTTGGCGCGCGATTCCATGCCCTAGCTGCTTCGTTCCCGCTCCCCGGACGACATCCGGGCCATGGCACGCTCGCCACCAAAATAGGCCTTCAGCCACGGATGCTCCGAGGCGAGCATCGTCGCAAGCGGACCGACCGCGATCACCTTCTTATCCGCCAGAGCGGCGATTCGATCGCATGCATGATACAGGCTGTCGAGATCGTGGGTCACCATGAAGACGGTGAGCCCCAAGGTCTGTTTCAGCGTCATGATGAGGTCGTCGAACTCGGCCGCGCCGATCGGGTCCAGGCCCGAGGTCGGCTCGTCGAGGAAGACGATCTCGGGGTCGAGCGCCAGCGCGCGCGCGAGCGCAGCCCGCTTGATCATGCCGCCGGATAGCTCGGAAGGCACCTTGTCGGCGGCGTCGAGCGGCAGGCCCACCAGATCGAGCTTCACCATAGCCAGCTCATCGAGCAGATCGGGCGAGAGCTTCAGGTATTCCCGCATTGGCACCTGAATGTTCTGCTTGACCGTCAGCGCCGAAAACAGCGCCCCCTGCTGGAACATCACCCCGAAGCGGCGCTCGAGAACGCGGCGCTGCTGGCCGTTGAGCGAGTCGACATTCTCACCGAAGACTTCGATGGTGCCGCGCGCCTTGCGCACCAGCCCGAGGATGGTGCGGGTCAGCACGGACTTGCCCTGCCCCGACCCTCCGACGAAACCGAGAATCTCGCCGCGCATCACATCGAGATCGAGCCCGTCCATGATGACCTTCTCGGCGAAGGCGACCTTGAGGTTGCGGACCCGGATCACGGCCTCGGGCTCGTCGGCCGGCCGATCGGCAGGCGGCGGAGCGGCATCGGCCTCGTGAGCGAGAGATCTGTCGTGGGCTGCCATCGTCAGAACTCGATCGAAGCGAAGAACATGGCGAAGAGGCCGTCGACGACGATCACCATGAAGATCGCCTTCACCACCGACGCCGTGACCTGGCGGCCGAGCGATTCAGCCGAGCCCTTCACCGCCAGCCCTTCGATCGACGCGATCAGTCCGATGACGAAGGCCATGAAGGGCGCCTTGATCAGCCCGACCGCGAAATGCTTCCAGGTGATGACCGATTGCAGCCGGGCGAGGAAGGTGTCGACGCCGATGCCGCCATAGAGCCATGCGACGAGGCCGGCGCCGACGAGGCCCGCCATCGCCGAAATGAAGGTCAGGATCGGCAGCGAGATGATCAAGGCGAGGATGCGCGGCACGACCAGCACCTCGATCGGATCGAGGCCCATCACGCGCAGCGCATCGATCTCCTCGCGCATCTTCATCGAGCCGATCTCGGCGGTGAAGGCCGAGCCGGAGCGACCGGCGATCATGATCGAGGTCAGCAGCACGGCGAGTTCGCGCAGGATCAGGATGCCGGTGAGGTTCACGACGAAGGCCGAGGCGCCGAACTGCTGCAGCTGGAAGATGCCCTGCTGCGCGACGATGCAACCGACCAGGAACGAGATCAGCATGATGATCGGCGCGCCGTTGAAGGCGATCAGCTCGATCTGGTTGACCAGCGACGGTCCGCGGAACTTGCGCGGCCCGAGCACGACGCTGGCCGAGCCGACCACGACCTCGCCGAGGAACATCGCGCCGCCGACCATGTCGCGGCCGAAGCGGACGATGCCTTCGCCGATATTGACGAGGATGTCGACCACGCGGAATTGATGGTGGGGCGCGGGCTTGTCCTCGTCGTGGACATGGACCTCGGCCAGCAGGATCTCGTGCTCGGGCTTGTCGCTGACGATGTCGATGGATCCGCCGTGGCGCATCTGACGCGCCTTGAAACGGTTGAGGACATAGGCGCCGAGCGTGTCGAGGCGGGTGACATCCGAGAGATCGAGGCGGGCCGACGCCGCCTGCGGCAAACGCTCGACGATCTCCTCGACCAGTTCCTCGATGCGCGGAGCACGATCGGCGCTCCAGGAGCCGGCGAGCGCCACCGCGAGCGTGCCCGCGTCGTCGCGGATGATCGCCTGCGGTTCGGCGGTATCAACGCTCGCCATGTCGCTGTGACGTCCCTCGCCCCGGCCGGGGCAGCCTTGCGGCTGCGCAGCACCGGTTCATCGCGCCGAAATCCACCCCCGTGCATCCTGTATTGCCGCCATGGCGGTGCTTGGCAAGCGCATGGCGCCGCGCCGGACGTTTCGGCGGCAAAGCGTTGCCGAACGGCCATAGAATGGCTCGCTCGGGGCGGATTGGCCGGCCTCAGGGCCCCCGGCAGCAATTCCTTAAGGAATCGTGGAGCAGGTTCGGGCGCAGAACCTCCCGACCACCGCTGATTCGGCTGGTCTATCGAAGGCAGAATGGTCATGGGCGATGCGCGCTCGCTGACACCGCTGAGCCAGGCCGATTTCGAGGCGATTGAGGCCGCCGTGCTGGAGACGGCGCGTGGCCGCTGGTTCATGGCAGAATACGCCAAGCGCAACCGCCAGTCCGACACGATGCAGCTGCTCGGCGCGATCCAGCGGATCGAGCGCGTCGTCGGGCTCGGCGTGCAGGAGACCAGCCGCGAAACCAACCTGATCAAGGCCGCCGCGCTGATCAGCGATCTCCGGGCCGATCTGGAGCGCGTGAGCGGCAAGGCCGATATCCGCTCGTCGGGGCTCGCCGTCCAGATCGAGAAGGCGGCAGGCACCGTTCTCAGTGCGACCGAGGCCATTCAGGAAGCTGCCTGGGAGCTGCGCGAGGCCGGCGCCGAGGAAGGGCTGTGCGACAGGCTCGACCGGCAATCCACGGAGATATCGACCGCGATCGGCGTCGTCGACGGGCTGGTCCAGCGCATCGACAAGATCGCCGACACCATCGCCATGCTGGATTCGAGCCTGCGCGCCTTCGGCGAAATCTCCCGCGAGCCCGGCGCGAGCTTCGAGGCCATGGCGGCGGCCGCCGAGAGAGACGCACCGGCAGAGAGAGGCGCATCGGCGTCGGGCTATGTTCCGACGGTGACGATGCGGCACAGCTATGACAATCTCGACGTCGTGGGATCGGACGAGGTCGAGGCCCCGGTTCAGCTCAATGACCGGATCGCTCCGGAAACGCGCATGGGAACGGTCCATCTTCTCGACGACGACATCGTCTTCGATGAGCCGGCCGCCGCACCGCCCGAGCCGAAACGCGTCGCGGCGGGCTATTCGGAGGCGGGGCTGCGCGAGATCGACGCCCTGCAGGCCGATCGCAAGCTCGCCTATTTCGTCTGACGCCAAGCGGCGGTCTCCGCCTCCACGGTAGGGAGCGTCAGTTCTCGCGCCGGATCGCGCTTTCGTGCCAGCGATGCAGCAGCAGGTACGAGATCAGGCTGGTCGCCAGGAAGATCGCGATTCCCGACAGCGAGATCATGACCAGCGCGGCGAAGACGCGCGGGATCTTGAGCTGGTAGCCGGCCTCCAGGATGCGATAGGCGAGGCCCGAGGCGTTGCCGCCCGTGCCCGCGACGAACTCGGCCACGACCGCCCCGATCAAGGCGAGGCCGCCGGAAATCTTCAGCCCCGCCAGGAAATAAGGCAGCGCTGCCGGCAGCTTGAGATAGCGCATCGTCTGCCAGCGCGAGGCGCCGTAAAGCTCGAACAGGTTGACGAGGTTGTGGTCGGCCGAGTTCAGACCGAGGATGGTGTTGGAGAGGATCGGGAAGAAGGCGACGATCCATGCGCAGATCAGTAGCGAGAGGTCGATATCATCAGCCCAGATGATGATCAGCGGCGCGATGGCGACGATCGGCGTCACCTGCAGGATCACCGCATAGGGCAAGAGCGCCATCTCCAGCCATTTCGACTGGCTGAACAGCACGGCGAGCGTGACGCCGACGACGACCGCCGCAGCGAGCGCCATGAAGGTGATCTTCAGCGTGACCAAGAGCGAACCCGAGAGCGTGCCCCAATCGGCGACCAGCGTCTGTCCGACCAGCACCGGCCCGGGCAGGACATAGGAGGGAATCTCGTTCCAGCGGACCGCGAACTCCCAGAGCGCCAGGACGATCACCCCGATCGCGAGCGGCGCGACGATGCGCGGCCAGACGCTGACCGGCAGGCCGAGAAGCCGGGGTTCCGCCATGGCGAGAGGCAACGCCTGCGCGTCGGTGCCATCGGCCGCCAGCGTTTCGACGGGAGCGCTCATTGGCCGATCGCCTCCTTGAGCTTGGTGGAGGCGACGCGGCAGAGATGGGCGTATTCGCCGGAGGTCCGAAACAGGTCGTCGCGCGGATAGGCTGCATCGACCGCGAGATCCGCCATGACCCGGCCGGGGCGCGCCGCCATCACGACGATGCGCTGCGAGAGATAGACCGACTCGAAGACGGAATGGGTGACGAAGACGGCGGTGAAGCGCTCGCGCGCCCAGAGCTCCAGCAGGTCGTCGTTGAGGCGGTGGCGCGTGATCTCGTCGAGCGCCGCAAAGGGCTCGTCCATCAGCAGGATCTTCGGCCGCATGACCAGCGCGCGGGCGATCGATACGCGCATCTTCATGCCGCCCGAGAGCTCGCGCGGATACGATGTCTTGAAGCCCTTGAGGCCGACCAGCGCCAGCATCTCGGCCGCGCGCGCCTCGGCCTCGGCCCGCGGCACGCCCTTCAGCTTCAACGGCAGCATGACGTTGGCGAGCGCGTTGGCCCAGGGCATAAGGGTCGGGTCCTGGAAGACGAAGCCGAGATCGCGCCCGCCATGGCCTGCGCTGCCCTGGCTGGCGCCCTCCTCGCCCGGCCATGAGATCGTGCCGGATGTCGGCGCGCCCAGGCCCGCGATCATGCGCAGCAGCGTCGACTTCCCGCAGCCCGAAGGGCCGAGCAGGCTGATGAACTGCCCTGCCGCCAGTTCGAGATCGACGTCGCGGACCGCGAGCGTGCCGTTGGCGAAGCGCTTCGAGACGTGCCGGATCGCCACCAGCGGAATACCGGCGCTCTCCTTGCCCGGAGGTGTGCTTAGATAGGCCGTGTCCAAAGCCTGATGATCCGATCTACGAAATGCCGTCATTCTCGGGCGCCGCATAGCGGCGACCCGAGAAGCTCATGACGAGAAGCCGCTGGTTTCCGAGATGCTCGGGTCAAGCCCGAGCATGACGTTTGCCTCAGGCCTTGCCGATGCCCTTGTTGACGAAGTCGAGGCTGTAGGCCTTCTTGAAATCGACCCCAGCCGGGAAGACACCGACATCGCGCATCGAGGTGTAGAAGCGCTCCCAGCGCGCATCGGTCATGGCGCCGATGCCCAAAGTCAGCGCGTCGCCGGACTGCACGATGCCGCGCTCGTTCATGACCTTGACGGCGTAGTCGAGCTTCTCCTGGTCCAGGTCGGGGTTGTCCTTGAGGATGCGCGCGTTCGCCGCTGCAGCTTCCGCGCCGCCCTTCATGTACTGCGCCCAGCCTTCGAGCGAGGCGGTGACGAAGCGCTGGATCAGGTCCTTCTTCTCGGTGACGAGCTTGCGCGAGACGTTGATCGTCGTGTTGTAGGCCTCGAAGCCGCTATCTGCGAGGAGGTGGACGACCGGGTTCACGCCGGCTTTCTGGATCGCGAAAGGCTCGGAGGAGAGGAAGCCCTGCTGCGAGAGGTTCTTGTCGGCCAGGAATGGCGCCATGTTGAAGGTGTAGGGCCGGATCTGCTCGTCGGTGAAACCGAACTTGGCGCGCAGGAAGGGCCAGAAGGCGGTCCGCCCCTCGGCGCCGATCAGGATCGGCTTGCCCTTCAGGGCGGCCAGCGTGTCGTTGCCCTGATTGGGGTGGGAGATGATGACCTGCGGATCCTTCTGGAAGATCGACGCGATGCAGAGGAAGGGGATGTTCTCCTGCGCGAAGCGGATCGCCTCGAAGCTCGTCGACATGCTCATGTCGACACGCCCGCCGAGCAGGAGCTGCGAGGGGTTCTGCTGCGGCCCGCCGGGGCGGATTTCGGTCTCGATGCCGTATTTCTTGTAGATGCCGTTGGCGGCGGCGAGATAGTAGCCGCCATGCTCGGCCTGGGCGCGCCAATTGGTCTGGAAGCTCAGCTTGTCGAGCGTCTGCGCGCTGACGCGGGCGCCCGGTACGGGGATCAGCAGGGAAGCCGTCGAGCCGCCGATCAGCCCGAGCGCGGCGCGCCGGTTCACGCGATACTTCATCGTCGTCATCTCGCTATCTCCCCTGCATCTGCGGGCGGTCCCGCCACTGGCCCGTCTCCTTATCCCATGCGATAGCACCGCGGGACAATGCAACGCCGGGCTACCGGGTTTCTGCACAGAAACAAGGCAGCATTCATCGGCGCAGGGCTCCGCAAAGTGATGAACTTGCATGCATCGCATCCGTGACTAGCTTCAGCCCCACCAAACCTGTTCTCCATGCAAGGCAGAGATCGCGTTCATGAAAGTCCTGATCTTCGGCGCGACCGGCATGGTCGGCCAGGGCGTCCTGCGCGAGTGCCTTCTCGATCCGCAAGTGACAGGCGTCGTCGCAATCAGCCGGCGGCCCATCGGGCAAGTCGATCCGAAACTGCGCGAGCTCGTGCATGCCGATATGACGGACTTCGCCGCCCTGCAGCCCGAGCTTGCCGGCTTCGACGCCTGCTTCTTCTGCCTCGGCATCAGCTCGGTTGGAATGTCGGAGGCCGATTACAGCCGCATCACCTATGACATGCCGGTCGCGGCGGCGCAGGCGCTGGTGAAGGCGAGCCCGCAGGCCGTCTTCATCCTGGTTTCCGGCGCAGGCGCCGACAGCAGCGAGCAAGGCAAGGTCATGTGGGCGCGCGTCAAGGGCCGCGCCGAGAATGCGGTGCTGAAGCTGCCGTTCCTTGGGGCTTACGTCTTCCGGCCGGGCGGCATGCGGCCTATGCACGGCATCACCTCGCGCACGGCCTGGTATCGCATGCTCTACACCCTGACGGCTCCGCTCTGGGCGGTGCTTCACCCGCTCTTTCCCCGCTACGTGACTTCGACCGAGCAAATCGGCCGGGCGATGATCAAGGTCGCGCGGGACGGCGCGCCGGAGCGCATCCTCGATTCCGCCGCGATCAACCGGCTCGGAGCCAGCACATGACCGCGCGTTTCTGGGGCGACCTGAAGAGTTCCGATTTCGCAGAACTCACGCCCGAACGCACCGTCGCTGTGCTGCCGCTGGCGGCGATCGAGCAGCATGGCCCGCATCTGCCTGTTTCAGTCGACACCACCGTCATGAACGGCATGCTGACCGAGGCGATGCCGCTGGTGCCGGCCGATCTCGACGTCCTCGTCCTGCCGACGCAGGCGATCTGCAAGTCGAACGAACACCTGCATTCGCCGGGTACGCTGACGATCGGCTGGGAGAGCGCGATCCGCGCCTGGATCGAAATCGGCGAGAGCGTGAAGCGCGCCGGCTTCCGCAAGCTCGTGCTGATCACCTCCCACGGCGGCAATGTCGACCCGATGAAGATCGCTGCCCGCGAACTGCGCGTCGGCCATGGCATGCTCGCGGTCACCACCGCCTGGATGTCCTTCGGCCTGCCGGAGGGTATCTATGCCGAGCTCGACATCCGCCACGGCATTCATGGCGGCGATGTCGAGACCTCGCTGATGCTGCATTTCCGGCCGGACCTCGTCGACATGAGCAAGGCCGGGTATTTCAAGCCACATACGGTGACGATGGCCGAGGAAGGATACCGCCATCTCAGGCCAACCGGTCCCCATGCCTTCGCCTGGATGGCACAGGATGTGAATCGCTCGGGCGCCGTCGGCGATGCCAGCCTTGCCACGGCCGAGAAGGGCAAGGCGACCGCGGCGCTGCAGGCGAAGGGCTTCGCCGAGCTGATGGCCGATGTCGCGCGCTTCCCGCTCGGTACGCTCTACGAGGCGGGCTGAGGCTCAATCGGGATCGAGGAGGCGAGGGCCCGGCCCCTCCTCCGCTAGCCGATCGAACGGATTGTGCAGCGGGCAGTCGCGCACCGAGAGACAGCCGCAGCCGATGCAGCCGTTGAGATGGTCGCGCAGCCGCGTCAACCGGTCGATGCGATGTTCCAGCTCTGCCTTCCAGGCGGATGACAATCGCGTCCAGTCGGCGACGGTCGGCGTGCGCTCCTGCGGCAGGGCCTTGAAGGCCTCGCGGATCGTCTTCAGCGGCATGCCGGCCCGCTGCGCCACCTTGATGATGGCGACCCGGCGCAGCACCTCGCGCGGATAGCGGCGCTGGTTGCCCGGCGTGCGATGGCTGCGCATCAGCCCTTCCGCCTCGTAGAAATGCAGCGCCGAAACGGCAAGGCCGCTGCGGTGGGCGACGTCGCCGACGCTGAGTTCGCCCGGCAAGCGCATCTTCCCGGCCATTCCGAAACGCCTCTTGACCTTAACCTTAGTTGAGGTTCTATAAGCCCTGCTCCCGTGATGCAAACCGGAGCGTTTCCATGCACCAGAAGGTCGATACCCGGATCAGGCTCGCCCTGATCTACGGCAGCAGCCGCGAAGGCCGCTTCTGCGACAAGGTCGCCGGCTGGGCGATCTCACAGATCCAGGGCGACGGCCCCTTCGATCTCGCTATCGTCGATCCCGGCGAGATCGACCTGCCGCCGCGCCATGTCGGCGGCAAGCACCCTGCCCTCGAGGAACTCCGCCAGATCATCGGCTGGGCCGACGGCTTCGTCGTGGTGACGCCCGAGTACAATCGCGGCTATCCAGCGATCCTGAAGTTCCTGATCGATGCGGTCGGGCCGGAATGGCGCGGCAAGCCGGTCAGCTTCGTCTCCTATGGCGGGATTTCGGGCGGCCTGCGTGCCGTCGAGCAGTTGCGCCTCGTCTTCGGCGAGCTTCATGCCGCCCCGATCCGCGACGGCGTCGCCTTCGCCGATGTCTGGAGCCGCTTCGATGCGGAGGGCTGTCTGGTCAATGCCGACCGCGCCGAGCAGGCGATGGCGACCATGCTGGCTCAGCTCCATTGGTGGGCGAGCGCGCTGCGCACCGCGCGCCAGAACGTGCCCTACGGCCAGTTCGCCGCCGCTTGATACGTCACGCGAACGTGGAGACAGCTTCACAAATCCGAACTGGTCTCACCGTGTCGGGATGCGGAACAATGCCCGCCCGAGACGAGGAGCAGACGGATATGAAGCTCAAACTTCTCCGCAACGCGACGCTGAAACTCGACTATGGCGGCAGAACCTTCCTGATCGACCCCGATTTCGGCCCGCGCCACAGCCGCCGCTCCTTCACCGGGCGCTCGGAGAACCCGATGGTCGATCTGCCCGAGCCGGTCGAGGACATCCTCGCCGGCGTCGACACGGTGATCGTCTCCCATCTCCATGCCGATCATTTCGACGACGTCGCCAAGGAGCGGGTTCCAAAGGGGCTGCCGATCATCTGCCAGCCCGGCGACGAGGCGACGATCGCCCAAGCGGGGTTTTCCTCGATCACCGCGATCGACTGCTTCATCAGGCTGGGGCCGATCGTGCTGAAGCGGCATCCCGCGCAGCACGGCACCGGCGCCGTCGTCGAGAAGATGGGTCAGGTGATGGGCTTGAGCTTCGAGGCGCCGGGCGAACCGACGCTCTACTGGTGCGGCGACAGCGTCTTCTACCAGCCGCTGCGCGACGCCGTGGCCGCGACCGGCCCCGATATCATCGTCACCCATTCCTGCGGCGCGATGTGGGACAACACGCTGATCGTTATGGACGACGAGCAGACGCTCGATCTTGCCGAGGCCTTCCCGCGCGCGACCGTGATCGCGACGCATATGGAAGCCCTCGACCACGCCACCGTCAGCCGCACCCGCCTGCGGAAGGCGGCGAAGGAGCGCGGCGTCGACACGCGGCGGCTGCGCATCCCCGCCGATGGCGAGACGATCGAACTCGGCGTGCCCGCGCTGGTGTGAGCTGTTTCAACCCGAGCCGTCATCCCGGCCGCAGCGAAACGAAAAGCCGGGATCCATGCCTGAACGTCTAACAGAAATGCTCAGGCATGGATCCCGGGTCTCCCTTCGGTCGCCCGGGATGACCAGCGCCTGAGAAACTGTCCTACTCGCCGGCCTTCATCTGCCTGGCGTAGATGTCCTTGTACTGCTCGCGTAGAAGGTTCTTCTGGACCTTGCCCATGGTGTTGCGCGGCAGCTCGGTGACGACGAAGACCTGCTTGGGCTGCTTGAACTTGGCGAGGCGCTGCTCCAGCGCCCGGGCGATGCCCTGGGCGGTGATCTCCGCTCCCGGCTTGGCGACAACGACCGCCGTCACGCCCTCGCCGAAATCGGGATGCGGCACGCCGATCACGGCGCTCTCGATCACGCCGGGCATCTCGTCGATCTCGGTCTCGACTTCCTTCGGATAGACGTTGTAGCCGCCGGTGATGATAAGATCCTTGCCGCGTCCGACGATATGGACGTAGCCGGCCGGATCGATCTTGCCGAGGTCGCCGGTGATGAAGAAGCCGTCCGGCCGGAACTCCGCCTTGGTCTTCTCGGGATTGCGCCAGTAGCCCTTGAAGACGTTGGGGCCCTTGACCTCGATCATGCCGATCTCGTCGCGGGCGATCTCCCTGCCCGTCTCGGGATCGGTGACGCGCGCCGCGACGCCCGGCAGCGGGAAGCCGACCGTGCCGCCCACGCGATCCCCGTCATAGGGGTTCGAGGTGTTCATGTTGGTCTCGGTCATGCCGTAGCGCTCGAGGATGGCGTGGCCGGTGCGCTCGCRCCATTCGCGATGCGTCTCGGCCAGCAGCGGCGCCGAGCCGGAGACGAAGAGGCGCATGTGCTCGGCCGATGCAGGTGTCAGCCGCCGGTCTTGCAGCAATCGGACATAGAAGGTCGGCACGCCCATCATGCTGGTCGCCTGCGGCAGGTATTTGAAGACCTGATCGGGATCGAACTTCGGCAGCAGGATCATCGAGGCGCCGGCGAAGAGGATCACGTTCGTCGCGACGAAGAGGCCGTGGGTGTGGAAGATCGGCAGGGCGTGCAGCAGCACGTCGGCCTTGCCGAAGCGCCAATAGTCGACCAGCGCCAGCGCATTGGAGGCGAGGTTGTCGTGGCTGAGCATCGCGCCCTTGGAGCGGCCGGTCGTGCCGGAGGTGTAGAGGATCGCGGCGAGATCGTCCGGCCCGCGCGCGATATCGGTGAAGCCGGTCGAAGCGGCGTTCGCCTTGCCGAGCAGGCTGCCCGTGCCGATACCGAGCGTCTCCAGCTTCGCGCCAGCCTTCTCGGCATAGGGGCGCAGCGCCTCGGCCTTGGCGGGATCGCAGATGAAGACGGCCGGCTCGGCATCGCCGAGGAAATACTCGATTTCGGCCGGGGTGTAGGCGGTGTTGAGCGGCAGGAAGATCGCGCCGGCGCGGACCGTGCCGAGATAGAGCATCAGCGCCTCGAAGCTCTTCTCGACCTGCACCGCGACGCGGTCGCCCGGCTTCACGCCGAGCCCGACAAGAGCATTGGCGAAGCGGGCGGAGACGTCGAGCATGTCGGCATAGGACAGGCGCCGGCCGTCATCGAGCAGCGCGAAAGGCGCCTCCGGCGCCGGCATGCGCGAGCGGATGAGGTCGAAGAGATGATTGCCCATGATTTCGGGTCCTTTCAGGCGTTTCCGTCTCAATTCGTCGCCGGGCGCAGCAGCTTGCGCACGCCGGAGGAGGCCACGACCGTGTTGCGGGTGGCGAAGGCCTCGTGGTTGGTCTCGATGTCGTCGAGGTCGTAGCGGTAGTTCACCATCACGCCATGCGACTCGCGATGGCCGCGCGCCGAGAGATTGCCTCCGACATTGATGCGCTCCAGCCGCGCACCATTGCCGAGATGGAAGCGCGCGACGGGGTCGATGACGCGGCCCGACGCGGTGCGCGCGCGCAGCAGGTATTCGGCGGTCATCTGGCCGAGCAGCTTGTCGCGGCGCGCCTTCGTCGCGTCGTCGAGCGAGATGGTTTCGCCAGGCCGACGGGCAAGCTCGGAACGCTCCTCATTGGTGAGGGCCAACTCGCCCTGCTCCCCGGCGACACCGGCAAGCCAGCGCGCGAAGCCAGGCACCGGCGAGAGCGTGACGAAGGTGTCGAGCCCCGGCAGCTCGCGCTTCAGGTCTTCCGCCACCTGCTTGATCAGGAAATTGCCGAAGGAGATGCCGCGCAGGCCTTCCTGGCAGTTCGAGATCGAATAGAACACCGCCGTCGTCGCCGCCTGCGCCGGCAGCACCTCGCGCTCGGGCTGAAGCACCTCGCCGATGCTGCGCGGAATCTCCGTGGTGAGTGCGACCTCGACGAAGATCAGCGGCTCGTCGATGAGCTGCGGGTGGAAGAAGGCGAAGCAGCGCCGGTCCGCAGGCTCGAGCCGACGCCGCAGTTCGTCCCAGCCCTGGATCTCGTGGACCGCCTCGTAGCGGATGATCTTTTCCAGCACGTTCGCCGGGGTGCGCCAGTCGATGCGACGCAGCACGAGGAAGCCGCGATTGAACCAGGAGCCGAAGAGATGGCGGAAGTCGTCGTCGATGGCCTTGAGCTCGGGCTCGGCCTCCATAGCTTCGAACAGAGCCTCGCGCATCCTAACGAGAACGGGCGTGCCGTCCGGCGCGAGGTTGAGGCGGCGCAGCAGCTCCTGACGGCGCGGCTCGGCGGCGAGGTGCAGCGCCGAGATCGTCGCCGCGTCGGGTTTCTCGCGATAGGCCTCGATCGCCTTTTCGAGCCGGTCATGATCCGGCCCGAAGCGCTCCCGCAGCAGATTGAAGAAGGCGAGCCGGCCGGGCTTGTCGAGCCGCTGCCAGGCTTCCAGCACCGCCTGCGCCAGTGCCATGCCGGACGCCTCGCCCCGGCCGGAGAGCAAATCCTCGCAGAGCCGGTCGATCGGACGAGCGCGATTGCCGAGGAAGCGTTCGAAGCCGATCAAAGCACGGCCGCGATCGGCCACGCTGGTCAGAAGTTCGCCGAGAAATGCCATATCGATGCTGGCCTCTTGGTTGCCTTACGATCCTAGAGTGCACTGCATCCTGACGGAAGCGCCGGAGTGTCGTGAGCGAGCGTCATGCTCGGGCTTGACCCGAGCATCTCGGAAACCAGTTTTCTCTGGTCCCGAGATTCCCGGGTCTACGCTTCGCTGCGCCCGAGAATGACGCCCGGTTTCCCTCAGCGCAGCAGGCTCCAGGCCTTCAGGAAGAAATCGGGGGTGCCGAAGTTGCCCGACTTCAGCGCCACGACCATGTCCGGCCCATCGACGACGCGCGTCCAGGGCACGCCGGGGTCGATCTCGGGCCCGATCTCCAACGTGCGGATGCCAAGGCCGAGCACCGTCGCGCCCGAGGTTTCGCCTCCCGCGACGAGAAGCCGCGTCAGGCCGCCCTCGGAAAGGCGCCGCGCGACCTCCGCGAAGGCGTGCTCGACGATGCTGCCGGCCTTTTCGCGGCCGAGCTTGTCCTGCACGGCCGCGACTTCCGCCGGATCATCGCTGGAATAGAGCAGGAATGGCTTGTCCTGCGGCTGCGACAGCGCCCACGCGGCAAGCCCGGCGGCGTCCTGGCTTCCATCGGCCAGCGCGAAGGGATCGACCTTGAGCGCGGGATAGCCCGCTTCCAGCGCCGCCTTGATCTGGCCGCGCGTCGCAGTCGAACAGCTGCCGGAGATGATGCCGGCGCGGCCGGCGGGCGCCTTCAGCTCCTGCGGGCCGGGCCGCTCCGGCAGGAGACCGGCGCGGCGGAAATTCTGCGGCAGGCCCATGGCGATGCCCGAGCCGCCGGTCAGCAGCACATGCTCGGACACAGCGTGTCCAAGCGTCATCAAATCCTCGTTGGTCAGGGCGTCGGTCACGGCATAGCGGAGGCCATCGGCCTGAAGCTTGGCGAGGCGCGCCTTCACTGCGGCAGGGCCGGCCAGGACCGTAGCGTAATCGACGAGGCCGACCTCCGTCTTCGCCTGTACGGACATCAGCCGCATCAGGTTCGAATCCCGCATCGGCGTCAGCGGGTGGTCCTTCATCGAGCTCTCGTGCAGCGGCACGGCACCGACGAAGAGATAACCCTGATAGATCGAACGGCCATTCGCCGGGAAGGCCGGGCAGACGATGGCGAGCTTCGCGCCAAGGCGCTCCGCCAGCGCATTCGCGACCGGGCCGATATTGCCCTCGGCCGTCGAATCGAAGGTCGAGCAATATTTGAACAGGATCTGGCGCGCCCCGCCTTCAAGCAGCGCCTCGCAGGCGGCGAGCGAATCCGCGACGGCCTCGGCCACCGGGTTCGTGCGCGACTTCAGCGCGACGACGACCGCGTCGGCCTCCGGCAAGGTGCTGCCGGCGGGGGGCACGCCGATGACCTGGACGGTCCGCATGCCGGCGCGGTTCAGCATCAGCGCGACATCGGTCGCGCCGGTCATATCGTCGGCAATCACGCCCAGCAGCATTGCGTCGTCTCCCTCGGCCATCCGGCCCGGTTGCTGTGACTGTTCTAGCCGCCGATCACTGGCGAGGCGACAGCCATCGCCGCATCGAGCGGTCCTCCTGAGGGCATGCGTAGCGGCGGCGCATCAGGGGGCATTCGGGGCTGCCTTTCGATGAGGCAGCGGTGCCTGCGAATTGGTGCGGCGCATCATCGACGACGGCGAGATTCTGAGTCAGCTTAGTGCCATGAGGAACGAATTCGGCGAATGGCATGTCCGCCAGATCATCGAAAACGGTCCCCGGAAAATCATCCGCACAATGGGGGAAAGCATGAAGCTGTTGAAGGTTGCAGTCTCGGTCGCCGCGCTCGCGCTCGCCGCGCTTCCGGCCCTTGCCCAGGCCCCCTCCACACTGCGTATCGGGCTGCAGGAAGACCCCGACATGCTCGATCCGCACAAGGCGCGCACCTTCGTCGGGCGCATCGTGTTCATGGGCCTGTGCGACCGGCTGCTCGACATCACGCCGGAACTGAAGCTGGTGCCGCGGCTGGCGACGGAGTGGAACTTCTCCGCCGATGGGCTGACGCTGACCATGAAACTGCGCAGCGACGCCAAGTTCCATGACGGCGAACCCTTCAACGCGGAAGCCGCGAAGGCCAATATCGAGCGCGCGATGACCCTGCCGGACTCGCTGCGCAAATCGGAACTGGCCTCGGTCGAGAAGGTCGAGGCACCTGATGCGACGACGCTGGTGCTGAAGCTGAAGCGCCCGGACGCCACGCTGCTCTCGCAGCTGACAGACCGCGCCGGCATGATGCTCGCCCCCAAGAGCCTGTCGGGCGACGTCGCCGCCAAGCCGGTCTGCTCCGGCCCCTACAAATTCGTCGAACGCGTCCAGAACGACCGCATCGTGCTGGAGAAGTTCAAGGAGCATTGGGAGGCGGACAAATACGGCTTCGACCGGATCGTCTACCGCTCGATCCCCGACACGACGGTGCGCCTCGCCAATCTGCGCTCGGGCGAGCTCGACATGCTGGAGCGGCTGGCGCCGACCGATGTGAAATCGGCGGAAGGCGACAAGTCGCTCAAGGTCGCGAGCATGGCCAATCTCGGCTACCAGGGCATCACCATCAACACCAACAATGGCGACGCCGCGAAACAGCCGGTGGGCCAGGACAAGCGCGTGCGCCAGGCGCTCTCGCTGTCGATCGACCGCAAGGTGCTGAGCCAGGTGGTGTTCGAGGGTCTCTACGAGCCGATGAACCAGCCCTTCAACCCCGGCAATTTCTATCTCAGCGCCGAGCTGCCCGTTCCCGCCCGTGACGTCGCCAAGGCCAAGGCGCTGCTCAAGGAGGCCGGGCAGCCCAAGGTCACGGCCGAGCTCTTCGTCACCAACAACCCGGTGGACGCCCAGCTCGGACAGGTCATCCAGGCGATGGCCCAGGAAGCCGGCATCGACATCCAGATCCGCTCGACCGAGTTCGCCAGCCAGCTGCGCGACCAGCAGCAGGGCAAGTTCCAGATGAGCCGGATCGGCTGGTCCGGCCGCATCGACCCGGACGGCAACATCCACCCCTTCGTCACCACCGGCGGCGGCCAGAACGACGGCAAATACTCCAACCCCGAGGTCGACCGCCTGCTGAACCAGGCCCGCACCGTCTACGAGCCGGCCGAGCGCAAGAAGCTCTACGACGCCGCGCAGAAGATCCTGCAGGACGAGCTGCCGATCATCTATCTCTACAACCAGACGGTGTTCTTCGCGATGCGCTCGACCATGCAGGGCTTCGTGATCAACCCGGACGGGATGATCCGTCTGGCGGGGCTGAAGCGCTCGTGAGGGTTTCCCACGGGTCGGCGACTGCGCCGTCATCCCGGGCGGCCGAAGGTCGTCCCGGGATCCATCGCAGAGCGCGGTTCTCTACGATGGGTCCGGGAGTTCCGCTTCGCTGCATCCGGGATGACGGAGCGGTTCCGAGCGCGCCATGTTCACCCTGATCATCCGCCGCATCCTCATCGCGATACCGACGCTATTCCTGGTCTCGCTCTTCGTCTTCGCCCTGCAGCGCGCGCTGCCGGGCGACCCCTTCCTCGTCATCGCCGGGGAGGAGCGCGACCCGGAGGTGATCGCGCGGCTGCGCGAGATCTACCGGATGGACGACCCGGTCGTCGTCCAGTTCTTCGCCTGGCTGGGACAGGTCGTGCAGGGCGATTTCGGCCGCTCGCTGCGCACCGGCGAGCCGGTGCTGAACCTGATCCTGCAGAAGCTGCCGGTGACGCTGCAACTCGCTACCGCCTCGATCCTCGTCGCGATCTGCATTGGCATTCCGATCGGCATCCTCGCCGCGCGGCACAAGGGCACGATCATCGATTACTCGGCGAGCGCGGCCGCGCTGTCCGGCCTCTCGATCCCGAATTTCTGGTTCGGGATCATGCTAATCCTGCTGGTCTCCGTGCACCTGAAATGGCTACCGGCCTCCGGCTATGAATCGATCTTCGTGCACCCGTGGGAGGCGATCCAGCGGCTGATCATGCCGGCCTTCGTGCTCGGCAATGGGCTCGCGGCCTTCCTGATGCGCCATACCCGCTCGGCGATGCTGGAGGTGCTGCGCTCGGACTATGTCCGCACCGCCCGGGCCAAGGGGCTCGACGAGGACACGGTCATCCACCGCCATGCGCTGCGCAATGCGCTGGTGCCGATCATCACGCTGACCACCCTGCTCTTCGGCGAACTGCTGGCGGGCGCGGTGCTGACCGAGCAGGTCTTCACCATCCCCGGCTTCGGCAAGCTGATCGTCGATGCCGTGTTCAATCGCGATTACGGGGTGGTGCAGGGCGTGGTGCTGTGCACCGCGATCGGCTTCATCCTGATGAACCTGCTGGCCGACATCCTCTACGTCCTCGTCAATCCGCGCCTGAGGACCGGCTGATGGCATCGCTGGATTCCCTCCCCTCATCGGGCGCGGCGAGCGGGATGAAGACGCGCCCCGGCGTGCTCGCCCGGCTGATCCGCAACAAGTCCGCGCTGATCGGCGGCGGGATCGTGCTGATCTTCGTGCTGATGGCGGTGCTCGCGCCGATCCTGCCGCTGGCCGACCCGTTCAAGTCCAACTTCCTCGCCATCCGCAAGCCGCCTTCGGAACTCTACTGGTTCGGCACGGACGAGCTCGGGCGCGATCAGGTCTCGCGGCTGTTCTACGGCGCGCAGGCCTCGCTGCTCGCCGGCATCGTCTCGGTGCTGATCGCGGTGGCGATCGGCCTGCCCTTCGGCCTGCTGGCCGGCTGGTATGGCGGCTGGACCGACATCGTGATCTCGCGCGTCACGGAAGCGCTGCTGGCCTGCCCTTTCCTGATCCTCGCCATCGCCTTCGCGGCGGTGCTCGGCCCCTCGCTGACCAATGCGATGATCGCGATCGGCCTGTCGGCCGTGCCGATCTTCATCCGGCTGGTGCGCGGCCAGGTGATGAGCGTGAAGGCGGAGGATTTCGTCGAAGGCGCGCGCTCGGTCGGCGCGCGTGACCTGCGGCTGATGTTCCGCCATGTGCTGCCCAACACCCTGTCCCCCATCGTGGTGCAGTCGACATTGTTCATGGCACAGGCAATCATCCTGGAAGCCGCCCTCTCCTTCCTCGGCCTCGGCCAGCAGCCGCCGTCGCCGTCCTGGGGTCAGATGCTCAACGTCGCCAAGAACTTCATGGAGCAGGCGCCGTGGATGTCGGTGGCGCCGGGCGTCTGCATCTTCCTCGCCGTGCTCGGCTTCAACCTGCTCGGCGACGGCCTGCGCGACGCGCTCGATCCAAAGGAGGGCTAGATGATCTCCACCTACTCAGCCCTCATCCTGAGGAGCCGCGAAGCGGCGTCTCGAAGGATGCTCCAGAACGCTCCGCCGAGGTTGCCAGCAAGACTCGACCGAACGAGGTTGGGATTCTTTGGAGCTCCGGCTGTCATGCGGAAACAGGATGGATGCTGGCTCTACATCGTAGAATGCAGCGATGGCAGCTTCTACACCGGAACTTCGCGCGGAGAGATCGAAGCCCGGATCAGTCAGCACAATGCGGGGCTGCACCCCGGTAGCTACACCTTCACTCGACCACCCGTCACCTTGGCCTTCGCGGAGCATTTCCCCAGTATTCTCGATGCGATTGCCATGGAACGGCGCGTCAAGGGTTGGTCGCGACGTAAGAAGCAAGCCATGATCGATGGTCGCTGGGAGCAACTCCCCGAGTTCGCAAGGCGCCGAACATGATCCGCGGTTTCAATATCGCTTTGCGATGCGTCTACGAGCCTTCTGGAACATCCTTCGAGACGCCGCTTCGCGGCTCCTCAGGATGAGGGCTGAGCGGAAAGCAGAGACCTAGCCGCTCCGTGCCTGACCATTCCTTTTTCTGACAAACTGGACACGCCCATGTTCACGACCCGCCCCGAAATCCTCGGCACCTTCGGCGTCGTCACCTCGACGCACTGGCTCGCCACCGCATCGGGCATGGCGATGCTGGAGAAGGGCGGCAACGCCTTCGACGCCTGCGCCGCCGCCGCTTTCGTGCTGCAGGTCGTCGAGCCGCACCTCGTCGGCCCGGCAGGCGACATGCCGGCCGTCTTCTATTCGGCCGAAACCAGGAAGGTCGAGACGCTCTGCGCGCAGGGGCCGGCCCCGCAGGCTGCGACCATCGCCGCCTACAAGGCGCTCGGCCTCGACCTGATCCCCGGCTCCGGCCTGCTCGCGACCGTGATCCCCGGCGCCTTCGGCGGCTGGATGACGCTGCTACGCGACCATGGCCGGCTGAAGCTGCGCGAGGTGCTGGAGCCGGCGATCGGCTATTTCGAGAACGGCCACCCGATGCTGCCGCGCGTCTCGGATTCGATCCGTGAACTGACCGATCTCTTCAGCAACGAATGGTCGAGTTCAGGCGCGGTCTACTTGCCGGGTGGCAATGTGCCGGAAGCGCGCAAGCTCTTCGCCAACAAGGCGGCAGCCGCGACCTACAAGCGCATCCTCTCCGAGGCGGAAGCGAAGGGCAGCGACCGTCAGGAGCAGATCCAGGCCGCCTATGACGCCTGGTACAAGGGCTTCGTCGCCGAAGCGATGGACCGCTTCTGCCGCACGCAGGAGGTGATGGATTCCTCCGGCCGCCGCAACAAGGGCCTGCTCACCGCGCAGGACATGGCGAGTTACCGGCCGACCTACGAGACGCCGACCTCGGTCAGCTATCACGACTGGGAGGTCTTCAAGATCGGCCCCTGGGGCCAGGGCCCGGCCTTCCTGCAAACGCTGAAGATCCTGGAAGGCATCGACCTTGCCGGGATGGGGCCGGCGAGTCCGGAATTCGTCCATCATGTCGTCGAGGCGATGAAGCTCGCCTTCGCCGATCGCGAGGCCTATTACGGCGACCCGGATTTCGTGAAAGTGCCGCTCGCGACCCTGCTCTCCGAGGATTATGCGGCCGGGCGCCGTGGCCTGATCGGCGAGCGTGCCTCGCTGGAACTCAGGCCCGGCATCGTCTCCGGATACGAGGACCAGGTGGCGCATGCGCTGCGGGCGCTCGGCGCCATCGCCCAGCCCGCACAGGGCGGCGCCAGCGTCGGCGAGCCGACCATGGCCTCGATGGTCGCGGCCGGGCGGAAGGGCGATACCGTCCATATCGACGTCATCGACAAATGGGGCAACATGATCGCGGCGACGCCCTCCGGCGGCTGGCTGCAATCCTCGCCCGTCATCCCGGAGCTCGGCTTCCCGCTCAATTCGCGCGCGCAGATGTTCTGGCTGGAGGAGGGCCTGCCCTCCTCGCTCGCACCGGGCAAGCGGCCGCGCACGACGCTGACGCCGACGATCGCCTTCGAGAAGGGCGAGCCCCGCCTCGCCTTCGGCACGCCGGGCGGCGACCAGCAGGAGCAATGGCAGCTCGGCCTGTTCCTGCGCCGGGTCCATCACGGCCTCAACCTGCAGGAAGCGATCGACCTGCCGCTGTTCCACACCCAGCACTTCCCTTCCTCCTTCTATCCGCGGTCTTCGCGACCGGGCCATATGATGATCGAGGAGAGCATCGGCGCCGCCGCGCTCGCCGAGCTGGAACGCCGCGGCCACGCCGTCGAGAAGGCGCCGGCCTGGACGGTCGGGCGGCTGACTGCGGCGGAACGCGGCAGTGGCGGCCTCTTGCGCGCCGCCGCGACGCCGCGTCTGATGCAGGCCTATGCCGCCGGCCGCTGAGGAATAGCCTGCATGACCTGGTCCATCGTCGCCCGCGACGCCGCGACCGGCGCCTATGGCGTCGCCGTCTCGACCTGCGCCTTCGCCGTCGGCTCGCGCGTGCCCTTTGGCGGCGGGCGGATCGGCGCCATCGCGACGCAGGCTTTCGTCAATCCGCTCTACGGCCTCGATGGCCTGCGCCTGCTGCAGGAGGCGCGTTCTGCCGTCGAGATCGTCGCGACATTGACGGCGGCCGACGAAGGCCGCGCCCATCGCCAATTGCACGTCATCGACCGTGACGGCCGGATTGCCGCCCATACCGGCGCGGCCTGCATCGACTGGTGCGGGGCGGTGGACGGGCCGCAGGTCTCGGTCGCCGGCAACATGCTCGCGGGCCCCGAAGTCGTGCAGGACACTCTCAAGGCCTACATCGCCTCCTCGGCACTGGACTTCGACGAGCGGCTGCTGGTGGCTCTGGAAGCGGGCGAGAAGGCCGGCGGCGACAAGCGCGGCCGGCAATCAGCCGCGATCCGCATCTGGAACGGCGAGCCGGTGCCGAGCTTCGACATCCGCGTCGACGATCATGCCGATCCGCTGGCGGAGCTGCGCCGGCTCTGGCGCATCGCGCATCAGCGCTATGTGCCGTTCCAGCAGGCTTCGCCCTCGCGCGGGCGCCCGGCCGGCGTCACCGATCGGGCCGAGCTGGACAGGCTCTGCGAGGATTACGCCGCCCATTGGAACGCCCGGCACCCGGCAGCCTGATCCGGCGAGCCGCGTTCTCGGAGCCTGCAGGCCGTGGTAAGCTGACGTTTCGTCACCTTACCCACCGAGCCTGCGGGAGGCGCTGATGGCCGATCCGGACACCGAAGCCCTTCAGCGCCGGATCGCCGCGCTCGAAGCCCAGATCGCGCTTCTCACGCAAGCGATCTCCGCCGACCGAGGTGGCAATGTCGTCATCAATGCACCGGGATCGCTGACCGTGAATTGCGGCCTTGGCATCGCGCTCAGCGCCGGCAGTTCCATGACGCTGACGTCCGGAGGCGGCTTGGCCATGACCGCCGGCGGCCATGCCAGCCTCGCCGTCGGCAACCGCCTGCGCGTCAGCAGCAGCCAGGAGATCGCCCTTGAAACGCGCAGTTTCAGCGTCGCCGCGGCGATCGGCTGCGAGATCGACAGTGGGCAGAACTTCACCGTCACCTCCGGCAAGGACATGGCGATGAGCGTCGGAAAGGATATGGCGGTCCGCGTCGGGAAGACGCTCTCGATCGAGAGTGCCGATGCGACCACGCTGAAAAGTGGCGACGCCAAGCTGAATATGCGGAAGGACGGCAGCGTCGAGCTTCAGGGGCGCGACATCACGCTCAGGGCATCCGGACGCCTCGATGCCAAGGCGTCCGGCACTGTCACGATCAAAGGATCCAAGATCCTCCAGAACTGAGGCCGAGCATTTTCAAGCGAAGTGGCAGCCGGTTCGCGTGAAGAAAATGCGACCAAGCCAGGAAATGAAGCGCATCCGCGTTTCGCAGAAATGCGGATGCGCTTCAGTCAGGTCAACCGCCCACGCGCGGCGACCGGCAACTCGCCGATCAGCTTGTCGCCGCGCACGGTGACCAGCCGGTCGACCATGTTGACGACGACGCAGACATGGTTCGGCACGACCCGGACGACCTCGCCGACGACCGGCCGCTTGTTCGAGGCCGACAGGTCGAGGAAGCCGTGCTCCTCGGCGAATTGCGCGATCTTCGCCGCAGGATATTCGAGGATGTAGCCGTGGCCCTCGAGGTTGCCCTTGTCGCTGGTCAGCGTCTTGGAGCCGGAATCGAGGATGCCCCGCTCCGCCCCGGCCCGGCTCACCACCGTCGCATAGACCGTGAGCGCGCAATCCTCAAGCGTCGCGACGCCGGCCGCGATCTGCATGCGGTCGTTGAAGATCGAGGTGCCCGAGCGGTGCTCGGTCGCGCCCTTCAGCTTGCCCATATTGGGAATGTTGGGGGAGCCGCCGGTCGAGATGATATCGGCCTTGAGGCCGGCATCGCGCAGGCCGGCATTGGCGGTGTCGAGGAAGATTTGCGTGCGCTCCCAGCCATCCTCGGGCGGGTACATCAGGAAGCCGGCGAAGCGCAGGCCCGGCGAGGCCGCGACCATCTTCGCAAGCTCCACCGCCTCGTTCGGCGTCTCGACGCCGGCGCGCTTGCGGCCGGTATCGCATTCGATGACCACCTCCAGATCACGGCCTGCGATCTCGCCGGCGCGCGGCAGGCCGGAGATGGTGACGGGGTTGTCGGCAGCGACGATCATCCGCACGCGGCGCTGGAGCGCGCCGAGGCGGCCCAGCTTCTCCTCGCCGAGGATGTTGTAGCTGATCATGATGTCGTCGAGCCCGCCATCGGCCATGACCTCGGCCTCGCCGAGCTTCTGGCAGGTGATGCCGCGCGCGCCGGCCTCGACCTGCAGCCGCGCCAGCTCCGGCGATTTGTGCGTCTTGATATGCGGGCGGTTGGCGACGCCGGCGGCATCGCAGGCGGCCTGGAGCCGCGCGATGTTGGCATCGACCTTGTCGAGATCGATCACCACGGCCGGCGTGCCGTAGACGCGCGCGATCTCGGCGGCCAGCGGCGTCGAGGCCGGCTGGTCGACAGCCTGCGATGTGGTCGCGGTGACGCTCATGGCAGCACCCGGATGATGACTTCGATCTCGACCGTCATGTTGTTCGGCAGCGAACCCATGCCGACCGCCGAGCGGGCATGACGGCCGCGATCGCCGAGGACGGCGACGAACAGGTCCGAGCAGCCGTTGATGACCTTGGGCTGGTCGGCGAAATCGGGGGCGCCGTTGACCATGCCCAGCAGCTTGACCACCTCGACCTTGTCGAGCGAGCCGACCGCCTTCTTCATCGCCGCGAGCAGGCCGAGGCCGGTCTGCTTGGCGTGCTCATAGGCTTCCTCGATCGTGACGTCCTTGCCGACCTTGCCGGTCGGATAGGTGCCGTCCGCCCGCTTCGGGCCCTGGCCCGAGAGATAGACGATGTCGCCGACCTGCTTGAAGCTGACATAGGTGGCGATCGGCGTCGGCACCTCGGGCAGGGTCAAACCCAGTTCCTTCAGCTTGTCTTCGGCGCTCATGGCGTTTCTCTCCTCAATCCTTCGCCGGCATCTGTCGCGCCGGCCCTTGGGTTCAAACCTGTAATTCGCGGCGCATGTAGCGGGCCGCATCGTCATAGCTCGCGAGCTTGCGATCAAGCACGGGGTCATGCACCTCGCGAAAGCCCTGGCGCCCCCAGAAGCCGGTCGAATCGTTGACCGCGACCAGCGCGAGGCTCGAGCAGCCGGCCAGCCCGGCCTGATCCGCAACTTGCGCGACGATCCCGCCGGCAGCGCCGCCGCCCCTGCCTTCGGGCAGAAGCGCGAGATCGTGGATATACCAGTTCCGCGTGCCCTGCGGGATCTCGCCGAGCAGCGAATTCAGCGCCGGCACCGTGCCCTCCGGCCAGGGGTGGCTGACGAGATAACCCAGCAGGACACCGCCTTCGCCGGCCAGAACATGGCAGCCCTCAGGCGCCAGCCGCAGCCGCTCGGCGAAGACCGCCTCATCCTCGGGATAATCCGGATGCACGACGGCCGCGATCCCCATGACGGCCGGCAGATCGGCCGGCGCCATCAAGCGCCAGTTCCCTCCTCGCCCGTCATGTTCTGGCTCGACCCGAGTATCTCCCGCCGAAGGAGTTTCCTGCGCGCCAACGTCCCGAGATTCTCGGGTCTGCGCTTCGCTTCGCCCGAGAATGACGCCGCGTGTCGTGCGCGGCAATTAAGCCGCAACCTTCGGGAACTTGCTCGTCCGCTTCGGGTGCCACCATTTGCCCTTGAGCACGACACCTTCGGAGGCGATCTTCCTGTCGCCGATCAGGTGCTCGCCGACGACGTCGACATAGTCGAACTTGCCTTCCCTGACGGTCAGGATGGTCGCGTCGCCGAGCGAGCCGACCTTGAGCGAGCCGTACTCCGTCCGCTTCAGCGCCATGGCGGCGTTCACGGTCGAGGCGGCGATGACGCTGTTCAGGCTCATGCCCATGCAGAGGAACTTCGACATGGTGGTGACCTGGTCGAAGGCCGGGCCGTCGATGCAGAGCTTGTGCACGTCAGACGAGATCACGTCCGGCTCGAAGCCGTTGGCGAGCATGGCGCGCGTCGTCTTGAAGGAGAACGAGCCCTTGCCGTGGCCGATGTCGAAGATGACGCCGCGCTTGCGGGCAGCCAACACCTCCGGCTTCACCGTGCCCTGCGCGGTCGCGGGCGCGTTCGGGAAGGGGCGGAAGGCGTGGGTCAGCACGTCGCCCGGCCGGAGCATGCCGATGACCTCCTCATAGGACGGCGGCGGATGGTCGATATGGCACATCAGCGGCATGCCGACCTCGTTGGCGACCTGCAGCGCGATGTTGAGCGGCACAATGCCGGAGTTGCCCGAGGCATGCAGGCCGACGCGGACCTTGATGCCGACGATGTAGTCGCGGTTCTTGTCGGCGACCTCGACGCAGTCGATCGGGTTCATCAGGCGCAGATCGCCGCTCTCTCCGACCATGACCCGGTGGTCGAAGCCGTAGATGCCGGCATGCGAGACGTGGAGATAGGCGAGGATGCGCGCTTGGCTCTGCTCGATCACGTGCTTGCGGAAGCCGGGCCAGTTGCCGGGGCCGGCCGAGCCGGTGTCGACCGAGGTGGTGACGCCCGAGAGCCGGCAGAACTCGTCGGCGTCGATGCCGAGCGAGGTGCCGCCCCAGTAGACATGGGTGTGGAGGTCGATCAGGCCCGGCGAGACGATGTAGCCGGAGACGTCGCGGATCTCCTTGGCGCCCTTCAGGTCCTTGCCGAAGCCGGACACCTTTCCGTCCGTGAAGGCGACGTCGAGAATGCCGTCATGCTTCTGCGACGGGTCGATGACGCGGCCGCCCTTCAGGATGAGATCGTGGGTCATTTTAGTCCTCTAGGATGATCAAACCGGGGAGACGGCGCCCTTGCGCCCGACGATGAGGCCATAGGCCTGCGGCTCGCGATGCCTGGCGAAATTGAAAGTCGACGCCTTATAGCTCTTTCCGAGGTCCATGTCGCAACGGGCGACGACCAGTTCATCGCCCTCGGTCACGGCCTGCGCGACGACCTCTCCGGTCGGCGCGATGATGCAGGAGCCGCCGATCTGGTCGACGCCGGCCTCGGGCCCTGCCTTGGCGACGCCGACCACCCAGGTGGCGTTCTGATAGGCCCCGGCCTGCATCACGAGCTGGTTGTGGAAATTGCCGAGCCGGTCATGGTCCGGCGCCGGCGGGTTGTGCTTGGGCGTGTTGTAGCCGAGCACGACCAGCTCGACATCCTGCAGGCCCATGGAGCGGTAGCTCTCCGGCCAGCGGCGATCGTTGCAGATCATCATGCCGATATTGGCGTCCATCGTCCGCCAGACCGGCCAGCCGAGATTGCCCGTCTCGAAATAGCGCTTCTCGAGATTCTGGAACGGTGCGGCCGGGCGATGCTCGGGATGCCCCGGCAGATGGATCTTGCGATACTTGCCGACGATCGAGCCGGTCTTGTCGACCAGGATCGCGGTGTTGAAGCGGCGCTTGCGGCCCTCCTCGAAGGCGAGCTCGCAATAGCCCAGATGAAAGCCGATGCCGAGGTGCGCCGCTTCCGCGAAGAGCGGCGCGGTCTCGTTCGAGGGCATCGCCGTCTCGAACCAGCTGTCGATCTCGTCCTCGTCGTCGATCCACCAATGCGGGAAGAAGGCGGTCAGCGCCGCTTCCGGATAGACGACGAGATCGGCGCCGTGCCCCTTGGCCTGCCGCATCAGCTCGATCAGGCGGGCGACGGCCGAGACCCGGCTTTCATCGCGCTGGATGGGGCCGAGCTGGGCGGCGGCGACGGTGAGGATACGGGTCACGTCATAGGCTCCGGATGAAGATCACCCTGCGACGAAGGCTTTCAAGCACTGAGCCGGCGCGTCAAGCGCCGGCAATGCAGGGCGAGGGTTGTTCCAGCGGCAGGGCTGGCTTTCAGAGGGACTTGGCGAGACGCGGATCGAGGGAGTCTCGCAGGCCGTCGCCGAGGAGGTTTACGGCGAGGACGGTGATGGAGAGGAACACGGCCGGGAACAGGATGATATGCGGCCGGACCTGCCAGAGCGCCCTGCCCTCGGCCATGATGTTGCCCCAGGACGGCGTCGCCGGCGGCACGCCGGCGCCGATGAAGGACAGGATCGCCTCGACGATCATGGCGCTGGCGCAGATATAGGTCGCCTGCACGCTCATCGGCGCGAAGGTG
>NZ_JBFUIF010000035.1:0-43196 GCF_056402015.1 Allobosea sp. P4_C6 | reverse complement strand
CGGTGGAAGAGGCGTTGCGCCTGAAGGAAGCCGGCAAGGCGACCGAGGTGGTGGTGGTCTCGATCGGTCCGGCGCAAGCAGCCGAGACGATCCGCACCGGTCTGGCGATGGGCGCCGATCGCGGCATCCTGGTGAAGGTCGACGGCATCGTCGAGCCGCTTGCCGTGGCCAAGCTGCTGCAGAAGCTGGTCGAGCAGGAAGGCCCCGGCCTCGTCATCCTCGGCAAGCAGGCGATCGACGACGACGCCAACCAGACCGGCCAGATGCTGGCGGCGCTGCTCGGCTGGCCGCAGGGCACGTTCGCCTCGAAGGTCGAGCTTGGCGCGGACAATGTCGACGTCACCCGCGAGGTCGATGGCGGCCTGCAGACGGTCAGCTTGAAGCTGCCGGCGATCGTCACCACCGATCTGCGCCTGAACGAGCCGCGCTATGCCTCGCTGCCCAACATCATGAAGGCGAAGAAGAAGCCGCTCGACGAGACCACGGCCGAGACGCTCGGTGTCGATGTGAGCCCCCGCCTGAAGGTTCTGAAGACGGTCGAGCCGGCCGGCCGCTCCGCCGGCATCAAGGTGACCTCGGCCGCCGAACTCGTCTCCAAGCTCAAGACCGCCGGGGTGATCTGATGACCACGCTGCTGATCGCCGATCACGACAACGTCTCGATCAAGGACGCCACCGCCAAGGCGCTGAGCGCGGCTTCCCAGCTCGGCGGCCCTGTCCATATCCTCGTCGCCGGTGAAGGCGCCAAGGCAGCCGCCGATGCGGCTGCCAGGCTCGCCGGCGTCGAGAAGGTGCTGCTCGCCGATGACGCGGCTTACGGCCATGCGCTGGCCGAGCCGCTCGCTGCGCTGATCGTCAAGCTGGCCGATAGCTACGACGCGATCGTCGCGCCCTCGACCACCACCGGCAAGAACGTGCTGCCGCGCGTCGCCGCCCTGCTCGACGTGATGCAGGTCTCGGACGTCACCAAGGTCGTCTCCCCCGACACCTTCGAGCGCCCGGTCTATGCCGGCAACGCCATCCAGACGGTGCAGTCCACGGACGCCAAGAAGCTGCTGACCATCCGCACGGCCTCCTTCCAGGCGGCCGGCGAAGGCGGCGCGGCCGCGGTCGAGACCGTCTCGGGCGCAGAGAACCCCGGCAACTCGTCCTTCAAGGGCGAGGAGGTCGCCAAGTCCGACCGTCCGGAGCTGGCTTCCGCCAAGATCATCATCTCGGGCGGGCGCGCACTCGCCTCCTCGGAGAACTTCACCAATGTGATCGAGCCGGTCGCCGACCGGCTGGGCGCCGCGATGGGCGCCTCGCGCGCCGCGGTCGATGCCGGTTATGCCCCCAACGACTGGCAGGTCGGCCAGACCGGCAAGGTCGTGGCGCCCGAGCTCTACATCGCGGTCGGCATCTCCGGCGCGATCCAGCACCTCGCCGGCATGAAGGATAGCAAGGTCATCGTCGCCATCAACAAGGACGAGGAGGCCCCGATCTTCCAGATCGCCGATTACGGCCTCGTCGGAGACCTCTTCACTATCCTGCCCGAACTCGACGCAGAGCTATAACGCTCTGCTCGGGAGCGATGGTGCTGCGGGGTTCTTTCCTGCCCTCCACGTCAACACTCGCTCGATTGCTCCTCCGCTGCTCGCAGAAAGACGTCGCATGCAGATTCGAGTGCAGGTAGGGCGATGGCGATGAGCCGCAGCCTGCGGGAGGCTAGCGTCGGCATTTGCTGAAGCATGCCGACGCTTCGTTGACAGATTGCTCTTCGCAAGAGCCACGCTCCAGCCAGTACGATTGCAACCTGGGGCAGACGATCGCTTGGGGCCATCCCTCATCGACGCCTGCATTGCCATGTGCCTCGCCAACGCGCGAAGGCGGCGATAGCCGGCATCCGCTTGCCCGAGCTCGGGCACGTCGTACATGTCGATTTCGGCCGCGTCCGGGGCCGGCCCTCCCTCAAATTCGTCAGACGGCACAAAGACGCCTCCGAACTGAGAGTGAAACGCCCGGCCGATCCATGCCTCTCCCAAGGGCGCTGTGGGCATGGATTTTCTCGCCTCCACGGCGAACCGGGAGTGCTGAAGCGAGTTGACCGCATATACGCCGAGGCGAGGAGCAACCAGATGTCGGAGCGCGGCGTGGCATTTGTCGAGCGGTGGATCGCCGAGAACATTTCGTCCGAGGATTTCCTCGAGCAAGGAGTGGATGCACGCTTCGATATTTTTACCCGGAGCGCGCTCGCCGCAGCTCGACAGTCCGGCATACCCGAGGGCGAGATTCTGGAGGAATTTCCAGACCTGTCCTCCAGGATGGCAGAGGCAGTTCAAGGCGCAGCCGATAACGAACTTCGCCGACAGGTCGAGAATGACGACTGATCGGCCAAGACGACACAGAAGCGGCTTCCGCTGGTGCGACGGGCTGGCGCTTGTTGCAGGCGCGGTCGGTATCGTCGTGGCGCTCAACCTGGCCAGCGGCGGCGGCCGCCCGGACGCTCGCGAGCGCCGATATGCCGCCAAGGCGCAATCACGTTCGGGCGAAGGCGCATTGGCTTCGGCGCCAACCGACATCCCGCCTCGCGGCTGGTGGGAAATCCTCCGCCGGACATATACGGAAGCGGATCGAGACAGGGTCCGTGCCGTCGCGGCCGGCGTCACATTCTACGGTCTTCTCGCCCTCTTTCCCGCACTGACCGCGTTCGTCTCGATTTATGGGCTTGTCAACGACCCCGCTTCGATCGGCGGCCAATTGGCAGGGCYGGGCGCCTTTCTTCCGGCCGGTGCGATAGAATTCCTGGCAGATCAGATTTCCCGCATCGGCAACGGTGGGAGCGCAACGCTCGGATTTGCCTTTTTCCTCAGCCTCGGCTTGGCGCTCTGGAGCGCCAATGCCGGCGTCAAAGCGCTGTTCGATGCGCTGAACGTGGCCTATGGCGAAGACGAGAAGCGGGGCTTCTTCAAGCTCAATGCGATTTCGCTCGCCTTCACGGCCGGCATCATCGCGTTCCTGCTGGTCGCGCTGGGTGCCATCGCGGCCATCCCCATCGTGCTGGATTACGTCTACATGGGTGCCGCGAGCGAGTGGCTCATATCGATCGGCCGTTGGCCGTTGCTCTTCGTCGTGCTCGTCGTCGGCCTTGGTATTCTCTACCGCTTCGGGCCAAGTCGAGACGATGCGCAGTGGAAATGGGTGAGCCCCGGCGCCTTGGTCGCAGCGGTTGCCTGGGTGGCCGGGTCGATTCTGTTCTCGTGGTACGTCGCCAATTTCGAGGACTACAACAAGACCTATGGCACCATCGGAGCCGTTATCGGCCTGCTGACCTGGATGTGGCTATCGGCGACCATCCTGCTTGTCGGGGCGGAGCTGAATGCCGAGGCTGAGCGACAGACGAACCGTGACACAACCAAGGGGCCTCCGATGCCCATTGGAATGCGGGGCGCGGACGCTGCCGATCGCAAGAGCTGATCGGCCGGACAGTTTGTAAGAGCGACGTCCCGGAGTGTTGTCGGCCCTCGGCCCTAGGTTTTAGTCGCTTGCCTCCTGAGGTACGGCCCGCCATGTTACCGACTTCGACAAGGAGAGCGAAATGGCGACAGGCACAGTGAAATGGTTCAACTCGACGAAAGGCTTTGGTTTCATCCAGCCTGACGACGGCGGTCAGGATGTCTTCGTTCATATCAGCGCCGTCGAGCGCGCTGGTCTCCGTGAACTGCGGGAGGGGCAGAAGATTTCCTACGAGATCGTTGCCGACAAGCGTTCCGGGAAGTCTTCGGCGGAAAACCTGAAGGCGGAGTAGCCGGTTCTCCGGCATTCGATTGGCCTCGCCGTGACTCAGGCGGGGCCGCTGGCCGCCTTCATGAGGGGGCGGCCAGGCTAATCGGGCGCGACGCCTTCCGGCGCGTCGATGACGCTCTGAATGAGCCGAGACGTACCCCTCTCAACAGGAACAATCATTCATCGAGCAGGGTTACATGCCGACAGCAAGATCGGGATGCCCAATGAGACCCGCCGATGTGATTGCCAAATATGCCAGCGCTGAAATCGGCGTGCTGCTGCAGCATCGCGACAAGCACGCTGGCGATATCGATTCGGCTTACTGGGTCGAGTACCCTTCCATTGAACATGCCATCGAAGCGGTTGCTGACGACCTGTTTGACGGCCGTGTCGAGAAGATGACCGCGAACGGCGAAGTGCTTCCCGACGCAGAATTGGCCGCTCTGACCGACTGAACGAGCCATCGCCTCGACTTCTCCCACCTGCCGCAAACCAAAATTCATTAGGAACGAGCAATGCGAACACCGATCTCAATCGCTGTGTTGGGCCTTCTATGCGTTGGGTGCACCACGCAGCCCGCGAACTACGCCGGATCGCTCAATCATTCAGACAGGAAATGGCAAAGCGCCGCCTGCAAGGACGGCAGGCAGAAGGCCGAGAGCTACGATGCCGAAGAGAAGGAGCGGTTGAAGTCGTCGGTGATGATAGGATTCCTGAGCCCATCGGGCGCACTCGCGACGGTCAACGTCACCAACCAGCAGAATATTCGCCGCAAGCAGTTCAATCGTGATCTGCACCTGAGGTGCTCGAGCTCTCCGCTTCCGGAGGATCTGACCAACATTCCCGAGATTCAGCCCCCTCCGATGCTCGACACCGGCAGGGGCAATTGAACAATCGACCAACGAGGGGTGCGCTAACTCCTCGTTCATCACGATCCATCGCATTTTACGGAACTTCGGAACGGGATTGCTGGCCGGGGAATTGGTCCGTCAGAAGGAGGACGGTCCGATGCATTATCGCGTTTCCCTGGACTTATGGCTTTGGCTCGGTGTTGCGCTCAACCTCGCACTTATGCTGGCCGCCACCCTGCGCCCGGTTTCGGCGGGATGAGCGGGCGCGCTTCCAACCGGGAACATTAGATGCGGGCCACCCGTTGCCTGATCAAATCCACGACCAGGAGGATGAGATGAGGGACGGAAACGGCAACCCACTGACGCCCGAACAGGAAGCTGCGATCAAATCGCGAGAGCCGGCGAAGAAGGATGCTGCCGGCCAGTACGCGAAATCGCAGGCTGAGCCCAATCGGGACGGGCTCGTGAGCGCAAACCCTGTGGTGCTATCTGGCGACGGCGACGCCACGCCCGGGAACGGGCATGGTCGCGACCGCAATGATGATGGCCCCCGAATCTGTCTAGGAACGGATTCGATTGCCGAGTCATCGGCCTTCTTGCCGATAGACAGTCATGGCATCATCCCGACTCTGGAACCAAAACCCTGGAGCTGTGATGCCGGAAGCCAATGCCGCACCAGCCATTCTTGACGAGGCACCACCGCATCCCGAGGAGATCAGGTCTGAATTCGACCTGCGCGTCGGCAAGCACATTACCCTGCAAGGGAAGGCGCGGATTACGCCCGCCGGTCTCATCTGCTCGGGGCTTGCCGTCGCGATGGTGACATGCGCCCTGGCCTATCTCGCTCGGTCGGTTCCACGGCGGCGCCGGCAAATGCCGGCGCAGCGGCCAACGGCATTCGGACATGAGCACGACCTGAGACGCGGTCGTCGCAGTCCGGTTTGAACGCCTGAATTCGATTGTTCGAGTCGGGCTGCAGTCCTCGTGGAACATCTGGTCGCTTCATCGGTATGGCTTGAGCCTTCTAACGGCTCTTGGGGTGCAGATGAAAACCGACCTGCCGCGCAGCGCTTATGTGCAACTGCAGAAGCTGATAACCTCGCTTGTCGGGTCATTACTTGCGGCAGCTATCCTGTTGGCATTGCCTGCGTTTGCCCTGACGGCTGACGAGATCAATGCGGTAACCTTCGCCGACAGGAACACGCAGGTCGAAGTGGGGCCGGTTCCCTTTGTGGCAAAGGCGCAGATCCTGCTCAGCCGCCGCAGCATTTCCCCAGGGGTCATCGATGGTGTCGACGGCGAGAATTTTCGCAAGGCTGTCGCGCAGTTTCGGCGTCAGCAGAATTTGCCCGAAGGCGATGAGATCGACGAACTGGCCTGGCTGAGTCTCGGCGGGGACACGATTCGTGACGTGATCGCCGAATACACGCTGTCGGCGAAGGACGCGTCCTACGATTTTGCCGACGCGATCCCCCGCGACTATGCCAGGCAGGCGAAGATGAAGCGCCTGTCCTATACGAGCCCGCAGGAGATGCTGGGCGAACGTTTCCATATGAGCGAAGCGCTGCTCAACGCCCTGAATCCGCGCGGATCATTCACCGAAGCCKGGACACGTCTCCTGGTGGCATCGGCGCGTCGCGCGCCGGAAGTCGGGTCCGCTCTGCGGATCGACGCGGTCAAGAGCACGGGGATGGTCATTGTCTTCGGGGCGGAAGACAGAGTGCTGGCGAGCTACCCGGCGACCATTGGCAGCGAGGACAACCCCTCTCCATCGGGCGAATACACCGTTGAGCGAGTCGCGAGGAACCCGAATTATACTTACGATCCCGAGAAGAATTTCCAGCAGGGCAAGAACACCGAAACGCTCGTCCTGCCGCCCGGTCCAAATGGTCCCGTCGGGACCGTCTGGATCGCCCTGTCGAAGCCGACATTCGGAATCCATGGCACGCCGGAACCATCCAAGGTCAGCAAGACGACCTCGCATGGCTGCGTAAGGTTGACGAATTGGGATGCTGAAGAGCTGGCCGATCTGGTTAAGCCGGGCGTCGCGGTTCGCTTCGTCGATTGATCGGCATGCGTCGTCCGCGTTCGTGGCGCACTCTTCTGATCGCAGGCGGCCTCTGCGCGCTTCCTTGCTTTTGGGTGTCCGCAACCGAGGCCAGAGATCGTGCCGGCGGTGCGAAAGCTGCGTCTTCGGCCTCGCCGCGACTGCCGGCCCAGATGGTTGCGCCTCTGCCACCGCGACGCCCTGCCGATCTGGCTCCACCCGCCGCGCCGGAGCCGCAAAAGCCCGCCGAAAACGGAGCGGACAAGCCGGCGGCAGGATCGGCTTGCATCGCGCGCTTCGAGGAGCGTGGAGGCGTTTCACTTCCAATTGCTGCGGAGAACACGAGCGGCGAGTGCGGCATCGAGGATCCGGTGAGCTTCCGCACCGTGACAATGCCTGATGGGTCCAAGGTCGAGTTCGACAGCGCGATCACGGTTCGATGCGCCTTCGCGCTCGATATTGTCGACTGGGTGCGCGACGATCTCTCGCCCGCTGCGGCTGCGGCGAATAGCAAGCTCTCCCGCCTCGTTGGTGTCGGCGGTCATGCCTGCCGCCCGCGCAATGGCGCCGCCGGGGCTCCAATCAGCGAACACGCAAGCGGAAACGCAATGGATTTGAGCGGTCTCGTCCTTCAGGACAATCGCAGCGTCATGTTCAACAATAACCGCGACGATGGGACCAGCGCATTACGAGAGCACGTGCAAAAGAGCGCCTGCGCACGCTTCACGACCGTTCTGGGCCCAGGCTCGGACAGCTCTCACAAGGACCATCTTCACCTCGACATGCGTCGCAGGAAGGGCGACTTCAAGATTTGCCAGTGGGCAACGGAATGAAGGGGGCGGAGCTTGGGCTGGCTTCCGCGCGAGGCCGGCCGCCGCTTGGCAACAGGATATGTCCGCCCCTGGCGGAACCCAACGTCCGGATCTGACGCGGAGCCGCGGATCGCAGGAATGCTGAAGGCGGTGGTGGCAGCCATTCAGCCACTGCGCTCAAACGAACCCTCGGCAAATCCACGCCGCCAGTAGTTGAGGATCGAGTACTGATCCTTGGGCAGAGATAGGCCATCCTTGGCATGGCTGCGAAGGAATCGCGCAAGCCTCGCCTCTGCTCCGACCCAGAGAAACAGATATTCACCGGGCTCGGCAGACGCCAGCTTCAGATCTCTCATCAAAGACGGCAGTTCGATCGTCTTCTCGCCGATCAACCAGGTTACCGACAAGCCGGGCGGAGCGCGGAGATGCTGCTTGTCCTCGTCATCCCCCAGGCAGATGACGGCTTCACCCCTGCTGTCGTCAGGGAGGTTCTCCAGGCTTTGGGCGATGGCAGGCAGGGCCGTGTGATCGCCGATGAAGACGTAGCGATCCACGCCATAGGGATGGGAGAAGCCGCGTTCGAGGAGCGCAATGCTGTCACCGGGCTCGGCTTTGGCCGCCCAGCGCGAGGCCGGGCCCTCGTCACCGTGCAGGACGAAATCGATGGTCAGTTCCTGCAGCTCCTCGTCGAAATCTCTCACCGTGTAGGTGCGCACCGATGGCCGCTGATCCACGGGGCATTCGATCGCCCCGCTTTCTCCGATGCGCGGCCAGCCCGGATCCTTGAGATTCAGCGGGGGAACAAGGAGCTTCACATAGGGCCCGAGGCCTTGGCGATAGAACGAGAAGCCTGCCAGCTCCGGCCCCGTTAGGACGACCCGCCGCATATGGGGTGTCACCCGCCAGGCGCGCAGGACCTGGAGCCGGCGGAATGTCCCGCGTCCGGGATTGTGGATGATGCCCGAGGCCTTCATGAACCGCGCCTCTGCATGAGCCACATGAAATAGGGCCCGCCTACGAACGCCGAGACCAATCCCGCCGGGATTTCCCATGGGAAGATCGCGACGCGTCCGATCCAGTCGGAGATAACGAGAAGCGAGGCGCCGACAAGCACGGCCCCGACGAATTGGCTTCCCGAAGCCGAGAAGCCGAAGCGCCTCGCGATATGGGGAGCCATCAGCCCGACAAAGCCGAGCGGCCCGATCAGCAATGTCGCTGCCCCTGTCACCACGGCGCAGTAGGCGAGGACGATCGCGCGGGCTCGCCCGACGGACACGCCGACCGCCCCCGCGGTGGCCTGCCCAAGCGGCAAGATCGCGAGCCAGCGCAGCAACATCGGCAACACCGCCAATGCACCGATCAGGGCGAGCATGGCCGCAATCGCCGCGCAGGGCGCGACGCCCGCCGTCGATCCCGACAGCCAACCGAGCAAGCCACGCAGCGCCGGATGGCCGGTCGACAGCAGAACCGTGGCGATGGCGCTGCTGAGCGTCGCCAGGCAGACTCCCACGAGGAGGCTGCGCTCCGGCCCACCACGCGCTCGCGATCCGATCAGCAGCAGCGCGGCGAGCGTCAGGGCAGCGCCTGTGCCCGCTCCGGCAAGGCCGGTTCCGGCCGACTGGGCAGGCATGAGCATGATCTGAACCATGAAGCCCAGTGCGGCGCCGGAGGTGAGCCCGAGCACCTCGGGGCTCGCCATCGGATTGGCGGTAAGCCTCTGCAGCGCGGCCCCCGCGAGCGCCAGCAGGCCACCGGCGGCCAGCGCACCCACTGCACGGGGCCAGCGCCATTGCAGCACGGCATGCGGATCGACGAGCGGCGGGGTGATCTCCCATCCATCGGGCCCACGCCCGACCAGCAGCGCCACCCCCAAAGACAGCGCGAGCAATCCGGCCAGGCCGAAAAGCCGGGCGCCGGCGTGCGGGACACGACGCAGAGCCGGTTCGTTGCCCGGTGGCCGGACGTGCTGCCGGCTGTACATCAGGAGGATGAGCAGACAGGGAGCGCCGAGGAGCACCGTGGCGGTGCCGGTGGGTAATTCCCTCATCACAAGGCCCAGGAGCTGCACGATGCTGTCTGCCGACCAGAGCAGCCCGGCGCCAATGACAGGCGCCCAGATGAGGCGTTGCCGGGCCGTGCGCGCGCCGCAGAACCGGGCCAGGTTCGGTGCGGCAAGCCCGATGAAACCGATCATCCCCACCGCGCTGGCGACGAAACAGCCCAGCGAAACCGCGATGGCGAGAATGAGGATCCTGATGCTGCGGACCTTGAGCCCGCTCGCCAACGCCGTCTGGTCGCCGAGTTCGAGCAATGCGAGTGGGCGCAGCGCCGCAAAGACCAAGAGTGCGGAGAGGGCGAGACGCGGCAGCAGGTAGAGCACGCCGCTCCATCCGCTCTGGAAGAGCGCTCCGGATTGCCAGATGAACAGGTTTGTGAGGTTGTCGTGATTGTACAGGACGGCGAGCGCGGCGAGGCTTCCGCAATAGAGGCTGACGATCAGACCTGCCATGATCAGCGCGGTCGGGGCGAAACCCTGCCGGCGGGCGATGAGGAAGACCGCAAGGCAACCCAGGCTGCCGCCGGCGAGCGCGATCGGCTCCTGCCCCCATTCCAGCAATTCGGGCAGCCAGAGCGTCGCGGAAACCAGCGCGAGGCTTGCGCCGGCCGAGACGCCGAGCGTGCCGGGCTCCGCAAGCGGGTTGCGCAGGACCATCTGGAAGATGCTGCCCGAAAGACCCAGCGCCGCGCCGCAAAGCAGAGCCATCACCGCGCGCGGCGCGAGGCTGTAGGCGATCAGCAGGTCGTTGATCGACGCGTCCTGAGGCTGGAAGGTCGCAGCAAGCCAATGCGATGGCGGCGCCTGACGCAGCAGCAGGACCGCCGTGTTCGCCGCGGCGAGCGCGAGGAGCGGCAAGACCAGCATCCACGGATACGGATGGAGAGCCGGCCGTGACGGCCGCATGATCTCAGCCATGAGCCGGCGATCCGGCAGGGCGGCTTGCGTCCTGCGCAAGCATGCGGGCGAGCCTGAGGGCCGTGGGCAGGCTGCCATAGGCATAGGTCGCCGGGATCCGGCTGATCCGTCCCTCGCGCACTGCCGGCAGGCTGTTCCAGATCCTGTTATCCGCGAGGCGACGCAGCGCCGCCTCCGTCCGGGCCCCCTGATCGGCATAGATCAATCGCGCATCGGGGATGCTCGCCAGTTGCTCGACACCTGTCACATAGAAGGACCAGACATTGGCTTGCCGGCCCCACGCGTTCTTCAGGCCAAGCCGGCGCGCCACGTCTTCGAAGAGCGAGGTGGCGGTGGCGATCGAGACGTTCCGGCCGTCCGGATTGAGGTTGAGATAGGCGATCGGCCGATCGTCCCAGGTGCTCAGGGAGGCTCGGATCGCCTGCAGCTCCTCGTCGAAGCGGGTGATGATCTCCTGGGCTGCACGGGGCGCGCCAAAGCGCTCCGCCAGCTCCGGCAATTGCCGTTTCGCGGTATCGATCGCGTCGAGCGTCTCGCTCCGGTTCTGAAGAACGACGACAGGAGCGATCCGCGCGAGCTGCGGGGACCGGACCGACCATTGCGGGATCAGGATGAAATCGGGCTGCAGATACTGAAGCAGTTCGACATTGGGCGCCCAGCCCGCTCCGAGCTCGACCACCGATGCCGGCAGCGACGGCTCCACCATCGTGCGGTCGTAGCCCGCCCTGTCGATGACGCCAGCGGGCACGATGCCGAGGGCGAGCAGCGTCTCGGCGCCCGTCCAGTCGGTGCAGGCGACCCGTACGGCCTCGCCCGGCGGGCTCGACCTGGCGAGGGCCGAGCCATTGAAGCCCGGCGCTGCCGGGAGGCAGCCCGCGGCCAAGGCCAGCAGCGCGCGGCGCCGGGTCGGCATGCGCCGCGTCACCACTGATAGCGCAGGGTCGCCAGCACGGTGCGCCGCTGGCCGATCATGCAGCTATAGGCATTGAAGCAGATGTTCACGACCTCCTTGTCGAAGAGGTTGTTGGCGTTGACCTGGAAGGTGGCGCCCTTGGCCGGCTGCCAGATCTTGCCGAGGTCGAGCGTCAGCGAGGCATCGACGAGAGTGTAACCCGGCACGCGCCAGAGATTGGCGGCGTCGCCGTAGGTCGCGCCGATATAGCGGACGCCGCCGGCGATCGAGAGGCGATTGAAAGGACCCTCCTTGAACGCGTACTGCGCCCAGAGGCTGGCCTGGTCCTTCGGCGTCGAGGGAAGGACGCGCCCGAGCTGCGCGGCGACGTTGCTCTTGGTGATCTCGGTGTCGGTGTAGGAGTAGGAGCCGATGACGCTGAGCGATGAGGTGATGTTCGCCCGCGCCTCGAATTCGAAGCCGCGTGCGCGCACCTCGCCGGTCTGGACGCTGTAGCGCGTATCCAGCGGATCGGTCGTCGAGACGTTGGTCTGGCGCAGATCGAAGACCGCAGCCGTGAAGAGCCCGTCGAACCAGCTCGGCTGATACTTCAACCCGGCCTCGAACTGTTCGCCCTCGGTCGGCCTGAACGCTTCCGAGCCACGCGCCGGCGACGTCGCGCCGCTGACGGGCTCGAACGAGGTCGAGTAGCTGACATAGGGCGCAAGACCGTTGTCGAAGAGATAGCTCAGGCCGACGCGCCCGGTGAAGGCGCGATCATCGGCCTCGGTCTTCGACCGGGTCGGGAAATAGCTGGTCCGGCCCGTCTTGGACCAATCCTGCCGTCCGCTCAGGGTCAGCAGCCACTTGTCGAGGCGGATCTGGTCCTGCGCATAGACGCCGGTCTGCCGAACGAAGTCGCGATAGTTCTGGTTGAAGCTGAATGCGTTGAACGGCCGGCCGTAGACAGGCGCGAACACGTTCAGGTTCGGCGCCGGCAGGACGCCGCCATTCAGGGCGTACTCGCTGGTATTGCGATGGTCCAGCCCGATGAGAATCTCGTGCCGCAGCGGCCCCGTCTCGATCTTCGCCAGCAGCTGATTATCGATCGAGAAATAGCGGAGCGTGCGGTCGATCGTGCTGAAGCGGCGCGTGATCGTACGGTTGTCGGCGAGAATGCCGGTCGTGAAGGTCGAGGCGTTGTAGACTTCGGCGTAGTTGTAGCCGGCATTCTGGCGGAAGCTCAGATTGTCGCTGAAGGCGTGCGAGAATTCGTACCCGATCGTAGTCATCTTGCGATCGAGCTTGTCGAGCCATGGCTCGCCGATATTGGTGCTCGTGCGGATGCGGCCGTTCGGATTGGCGTAGAGCGTGCCGGCAGCTGGGAAATACTGGTCGGCGATGCCCGCCCGATCACGCTGGAAGGATGACAGAACCGTCAGCGAGGTGGCGCCGGATGGTCTCCAGGTGAAGCTCGGCGCGAAATAATAGCGATCATTGTCGGCGAAATCGACTTGCGTGCCGCTGTTCCGGCCGAGACCCACCACCCGATAGAGCAGGCTCTTGTCGGCCGTCACCGGGCCGCTGACGTCGAAGCCCGCCTGCAGGCGGCTGAAATTACCGGCCTGGACGAAGACTTCGCGGCGCGGCTCGTCGAGCGGTCGCTTGCTCACCATGTTGATGATGCCGCCGGGCGGATTCTGTCCGTAGAGCACCGATGAAGGGCCCCGCAGGACCTCGATGCGCTCCAGGCCGAACGGTTCGGTCTGCGTGCCCTGGGATCCGATGCCGTAAGGCAGAACCAATCCGTCCTGATAGAATTTCGGCGAGAAGCCGCGGATGCGGATGAGGTCGCGCGTCGTATTCGTCCCGTAGATGTCGCTATAGGTGCCCGGCGTATAGCGCAGCGCCTCGCCGATCGACTGCGTGCCCTGCTGTGTGACCTGTGCCGCGGTCACGACCGAGACGGATTGCGGCGTTTCCAGCAGCGAGGTGTCGGTCTTCGTCGAGGAGGCGCTGCGATGCGCCACGACGCCGTCGACCGGCCCCCAGGCACTCTCGGTCCGGCCCTGGACCTCGATCGTGTCCAGAAGCAAGGAGCCGTCTCCGGCGGCAGCTGCGCCGGAGCCCGCTCCTTGCGGGGAGATCGCGACGGTGGTGGCGTTGGTGAAGCGGTAGGACAATCCGGTGCCCTGCAGGATGCGGGCGATGGCCTGCTCGCGCGTCGCGGGCCCCGAAAGGCCGGGCGACGTCTTTCCCGCGGCGGCGCTCGCGAGATAGGTGACCTGAAGCCCTGCCTGGCGGCCGAATGCGGTCAATGTACGATTGAGCGGTCCTGCGGGAATGTCGAACGATGACTGCGTCACGCTCTGCGCTCGGGCGCTGCTGTCGAAGCCGACGACGCCGGTGACGATCGCCGTCATCATCAGCGTCGCGATCAACGACCTCCTTCGCCTGACCGCAGCGACGGACACTCCAGCCCCGAACCCCATACCAAGCCACTCCGCAGTTGATCGTCCCGGAGTCTGGCGGCGCCTGATCGCGCGGGTCGTGCCAGCCCCATCACTGTTACAATCGGGGGCGCGGGATTTTCACCGTCGCGGCGAAATTTTCAGATGGGGGAGATGATCGTGACGAAGGAGGACACCTGGCGGATACGCGCTCCCGCCGGATGAACGACCGCTTCGAGGGCGCGAACCGGGTCGTTCAGGTCGAACAGCCCGCTGACGCGCTGCGATCCGATGAACGGGTCGGCCATGACGATCCGTCCCGGAATCCACCGCCCGATCCGGGCGACCAGCGTCGCCACCGTCTCTTGTTCGGCGATGATCAGCTTGTCCCGCCAGGTGGCGATCTGTCCGGCCTCGAGCCTGCCGCGCTCGACCTTGTTCGACGACGGATCGAAGCTCATCCAGTCGCCGGCCCCGAGCCGCAGGGCGGCTGACGACCTCGCGCCCGGAAGCGCCGCCTCCACCACGCCGTGATCGACGGCAACCTGGACGACGCCGGCATCGTTCGACACGTCGTAGGCCGTTCCCAATGCGGTGGCCGCAAGCTCGCCCGCACTCACGACGAAGGGCCGCGCCGGCTCGCGCATCACCTCGAAGAAGGCCATGCCCTGCAGGAGCTCGACCCTGCGGCGGGCCTCGCCGTAATCCAACGAAAGCGCGCTGTCCGGGCCGAGCATCGCCTTGGTTCCGTCGGGGAGGGCGAGCATGCGGGTTTCGCCCTTGCCGGTGGCATGGTCGGCACGGTTGCGGAACATGATCTCGGGCAGGATCGTGTAGCCGGCGCCGAGAGCGCCGAGCCCGATCGCGCCGCCGACGAGCAGAAGCCTCCGGCTTGGCTCGATATCCTCGCCGCGCTCGCTCCTGTGACGCTCGGTGATGACTTTGCCGGCGGCTCCGTGAAGCCTGGCCACGCGCGCCCATATTCTGTCGTGCTCGGGGCTGCGGGCGCGCCACGCGCGGATCATCTCGCTCGAGACTGGATTGCCGGGGTCGTTCTGGAGGCGGATCACGAGGTCGATGGCCTCGTCGGTCAGTCTGTCCTGATCGTGGTCCGTTGCGCTCATCTGTCGTCCTTCGGCGGGCCGCGGCCGAAAGCCGATGACGCGTGCCTACCATCTATAACAAACGAGCGGCGGAAAAATTCGCTTGAGCGAAGGGCTCAAAAATCACCGACTTGCTTGAGCAGGTGCCGGTAGGCCTCATGGATCAGGCCCCAGGTCCGCGCATTCGACAGGCCGAGTTCCCGCGCGACCTCGGCGATCGTGCGATCGCCGATCCGATGCATCTCGAACGCCAGACGCGTCCGCTCAGGCAGCTCCGAGAGCGCCCGCTGGGTCTGCATGAGACACTGGCGCGAATAGACGATCCGCTCGGGTGAAGGCGCGGGATCGGCGACCTTCGCGATCTCGTCCGTCGAGAGATCGGTGAAGGGAACGATGTTCTCGCGACGATGATGATTGATGCTGAGGTTGCGCGAGACTTGGTAGAGATAGGCCCGGGGATTGTGGTTGAGGCCGGTCTCCGACGGCGGCGTCGCCAGCACGCGCACAAACGTATCCTGCGTCAGGTCCTCGGCCGTTTCCAGGCTATGCCCACGCCTGCGCAGGAAGCGGTTGATGTCGCGGGCGTAGCTCGCGAACAGATGCTGCAGATCCCAGCTCATGGCGTCCTCGCCATGCGCGCGAAGCGCATGAGTGGACTGCCAAGCGGCACCGCTCGGCCTTCCTCAATCCGCTTCTGAAAGCCATCTGGGTTGGCGTGGGACATGGTCAGGGCGAATCGGATGGCTCGGAACGCATCGGATTGCCGTCAGCGCCCTCAACTTCAGGATGCCCGTGAATAGCGGCTCAAAGATTTCCCTGCAATGACAATGATTTAGAACTGTTTTAGAGTAAATTCCCCGCCTGATGCCGTCCGAACGCATCTCGTTGATAAAATGATGCGTTCAGGCTCGCACTGCACGGCCTGCGCCATGCGCGCGGCGTCGAACTCGCAAATGGCTGGCGCCAGAGATGCAGAGATTGGCCGAGATCGAGCACGCGACCGACAAGGCCGCCAACATCTATCGCCGGCGGGCGGAACGCCGCGGCCTCCCCGACAACGGACAGGGGAAGATCGACTACGTCATCGACCTCGGCGTAAAGCGGAAATCCGGGAACCAAGCTGAATGCAGGATCGTAAACCGCCCGGCAAGCGGCGCTCCTCAAAAGGAGCTAAGTAATGGCGCGCCCGAAAGGATTCGAACCTCTGACCCTCAGATTCGTAGTCTGCGGCTCTGAATGGACTTAAGATGTCAGGAGACTCCAAAGACCTTGCAAGCTCTTGAAAAGACCGGCATACCCTCTGAGTTAAATGATCAGGAGTAGTCTCTAGCCGCCAAGAAGCCGCTTCCCATGCGCTTCCCAGTTGCTCGATGGCTGGTGATCTAAGGAGGGGTCTTGAAGCTTATCCGGCAGAACGTTGCCCGGCTCACACTGCCAGCCGGCAAATCCGACTATATCGTGTTTGACGACGCCCTTCCTGGCTTCGGCCTCCGCCTTCGCGCGGGGGGAAGAGGGCCTGGGTGGTTCAGTACCGCGTCGGTTCCAAGCAGCGCCGGGTTACACTAGGAAACCTCGAGGCGCTCGATGCCGATGTGGCCCGGAAGGCCGCCAAGGAGATACTGGCCAAGGCGCAGCTCGGGAGCGACCCCCAAACTGAGAAGGCCGAGTACCGGGCGGGGGCGGCCGTAACACTCGGTGCTGTTACTAGGCAATATCTCGAGCTTCGGGCCAAACCCAATCTGAAAGCCCGCAGCTACGAAGAGGTCTCGCGCCACCTAACTCGTCATTGGGCGCCCTTGAAGGAACTCCCCATCAAACGGGTCCAACGGGCAACTGTCGCCGCCCGACTGGGCGAGATTGCCAAGGAGAACGGCAGGTTCGCCGCGAACCGGGCTCGGGCTTCCCTCTCCACATTGTTCACGTGGGCCATGGGTGAGGGTCTCGTCGATACAAACCCGGTCATCGGAACGAACAGGGCAACGAACGAGATCAAGCGAGACCGCGTCCTCACGGACGCCGAGCTCCGAGCCGTCTGGCAAGCCTGTCGGGACGATGACCACGGCCGCATCGTCCGTCTGCTGATCCTCACCGCTCAGCGGCGTGAGGAGGTCGGCGGTATGGCTTGGACCGAGTTCAATGCCGAGACGGAACTGTGGTCTATTCCGAGGGAGCGCACCAAGAATGGCCGCCCGCACGATGTTCCGTTGAGCGCCGAGGCCCTCGCGCTTTTTCGGGCTGCTCCGGCTCGGGACGGAAGACCTCTTGTGTTCGGCGACGGTGAAGGCGGTTTTCAAGGATGGAGCAATGCAAAGGCCGCGCTCGACCGGCGCATCGCTGAATCCGGCGCAACAGTGAGGCCGTGGCGACTACACGACCTCCGCAGGACGGCAGCGACCCGCATGGGCGATCTCGGCGTCCTGCCGCATGTGATCGAAGCGCTCCTCAACCACATCTCCGGACACAAGGCCGGCGTTGCGGGGATCTACAACCGGGCAACCTACGCGAGAGAGAAGCGGGAAGCCCTAGACTCGTGGGCAAGCTATGTCAGCGCACTGATGTCTTCTGTGGCCCCTCCGAATGCCATTGCGCCGGGAGCGCACCGATGAGCGAGACGGAGGAGGACGCCGCTCCTACAGGGCCGGACCTCGGCGCGACGTTCGACCATCACTTAAACTGCTTCCTGACGAACAGCGATCCGGCGGAAAGGGACAAGGCAGCAGGACAGGTGCGCGCTGTGCTCGACCTGTTCCAAATGCTCGCCGAGCCAGTGCGCGCGCATGAACGTGCTGTGCTCGCCGCCGAGGCCGACAACAGCGGCGCAATGATTGACGCCTGGACGGAGTATGAAATCGAGACGGACCCGGCGAAAGTGGCGGTCGTGCGCCGCGTCGCCGCGCAACTGCTATGCGCCAACCCCGGCCTGCTTGCCGGCCATCAACAGCAGTTACTTGCCCTGCGGCTCCTCGACCTTAACAACGGCAGGGTTGGCCTGCTTCTCGAACCGTCGCCACGTCCATCAGGCGGTGCCGGTATCGGCGCCAGAGACCAGAAGGTCGGCCTCGGTACCCTGTTCTGGATGCGGAAGGGATGGGACGCCACGACGAGGGCGGCCACCTTAAAACTATTCGCCGAACTGATGAGCGATGACGAGCACACCGTCGAGGAGCGCTCAGTACGCCGGGTGGCTTACGCCGTGGCCGAGAGCGAGCGCTCCCTTTGGGAAGCGCTGGGAGCCCATCGAGCGGGGCGATCGATCGAGGCAATTTATTACTCGTTTGTCCGGGCAATGGGGCGGGAGAAGATCCCGGACCCGACCGACGTAGTAATTCGCGCCACCGCAAAGCGCACAGACTGAGAACTCGTCGGCGGCAAGGACCGCGGCGCCCCTCGCCGCGGTCCTTATGCGCTGCAGTGAAAGCGACTTTCATCGGGACCGCCACGCAAGGCGAGGCAAAACCCTTGGAGCCGCGACATGAACGGTCAAGACCTTCCGTCAGACCTCACCCACCATCGCATCCTCGACAGCAAGCAAGCCGCGCTCTTCTGGGGCGTCAGCCTCGATCATTGGCGGCGCCTTTACAGGACGGGAAAGGTGCCCATCCCGATCCGGCTCAGCGAGCGCAAACTTGGGTGGCGCGTGGCCGACTTGATCGATGGCCTTGCTGCACGCGCAACGCGAACTCCTTGCGCTTAGCACCTGGCTGCCGGCCCCGCGGGGCACGTCCTAATCTTCGGAGAGCCGCCCGTGTCGACGAAAAAGCGCAAATCGTCCCCGCCACCTGGCCTCTCCGCGGCCGAAGTCGTCCTACTCGATACGCAGCTTCCGGAGATTGGCGGAGCAGTTCGGGAAAAACCCGTTAAACCCGACGGGAACGGCTGGCGGATCGGGAAATCCTCGAAGATCTCGCGGAGCGGCAGTTGGTACGACTTCAAGCTGAGTAAGGGCGGTTTTGGCGCCGTCGCCTACGTCGCGCACTATTGCAGTTGCACACTTGAGGAGGCGGTCGCCTGGGCTCGTGAATGGCTTGCCACGCACACGGCGCGCGGCCCGTGCACTGGCTACGACGACGAAGATAGCCGTGAGGACGAGGCTTCAGAGACCACACGGCGGCGCGCTTATCTTGAGAACCTCTACGATGCACGGCAGCCGATCGCGAACACGCCCGCGGCCGTTTACTTGAAGAGCCGTGGCCTCGATCCCGCGAAGCTGCGTCCTGAGATTGTGGAGCGAATGGGCTACTTGCCGTGCCATCGCGGCGAGGAAGGTGCTCTCGTCTACCCCTATTGCGACGAGGCGGAAACGTTGCAGGGCCTGCACTTCGTCTACATCACAGCGGACGGTGGGAAGTCGCCCCACGAACCGCCCCGCCAGATGCGCCGGGGGCCGCCAAACTGGCGCACCGCTGGCCTTGCGCTGTTGCGGCTCGACTTCGGCACTGGGCCGGAGATGGTTGTCACAGAGGGGTTCGAGGATGCTCTGGCGGTCTCCTTGCTCGGATATGAACGTGTTGTCGCCGTGGGCGCCGTCAGCGCCTACGGGCTCTGCCGCCTACCGCTGAAGGTCGAGACGATCATTCTTGCCCATGACGGCGACGACCCGTCCGGCAAGCCGGAGCCCGTGCAGGCCTATCATCGCGGCGTCGTGCGATATCTCGGTCAGGGTCTTGCCGTGCGGATGACCGCGCCGCCGTCCGGCCGAGACCCGAATGATGTCTTGCTGAACGATGGGCAGGCGGCGCTCAAACAGCTTCTGACTGAAGCCCGCTGCTGTCTCGGGCGCTTTGATCAGGCCGCCTTTCTCGACGAAGTCTACAAACTCGGCGATTTCGCCTACGACCGCGCCCGCAAGACGGCGCTAGGGCTGCTCGGCCTCCGCCTGCTTGACACACTCGACAAGGACAGGGCCAGCACGCGCCGACGCTGGGCGGAGGCGGGGGATGGGGCCGTGCCACCACCTCCCGACGACCAACAGCCATGGGCCGAGCCGGTCACGGACATCGGGCCGGTGCTCGACACCGCTCTCAAAGAAATCTCGCGCTTTGTCTTCGCTCCGAAGCGCCGATTGGCGGCAGCGGTGCTCTGGGCGGCGCAGGTACACCTGTTACCCCGGGATGACCTTGGCATCGACGTCGCGCCGCGCCTCGCCATACGGAGCCAGGTCAAAGGTTCAGGCAAGTCGACCCTGCTCGAATGCATCGATAACTTGACCCCCAATCCGATCATCGCCGGCTCAATCACCGCTTCGTCACTCTTTCGCGTCATCGACGGGATGCACCCAACCCTCCTCATCGACGAGGCCGACAACGTCGTGAACAAGAACGGCAATCCGGACCTGTTGGCTATCCTGAACAGCGGCCACCGCAGGGCCGGCGCCTATGTCATCCGGTCCGTTCCGACGGACAATGGAGGTTGGTTGTCCACCAATTCAAAACCTTCGCTGGCATCGCTATGGCGGGGCTCAAAATTCTCCCCGAGACGCTGCAAGACCGCAGCATTGCGATCCCGCTCCACAAGGCGACCCAAGGAGAGAAGCGGGAGCACCTCGTCAACGGACAAAGTCCGACGCTCGTCGATTGCCGCCGCAAGATCGCGCGTTGGGCTGCCGACCTTCCGGAGCTTCCCGCCGTTGCCATGCCGCCAGAACTCTTCAACCGGATCGGCGATAACTGGCGCAACCTGTTCGTCGTTGCGGAGGCAGCCGGTGGCCAGTGGACGGACCTCGTGAGGCAGGCGGCGAGCGAGGCCCTTGGCGAGGAGGACAACGGCCTCGCTCTGCAATTACTCGATGCAATCTGGCAGGTATTTTCCGAGAAGAAGGTAAGGCGCATTCATACGGAGGCCCTCCTCCAGGCGCTGCTGCAGACGGATGAGTCGCCGTGGGAGGAAGCGAACAATGGCCGCGCAATCACCGCCTATTGGCTTCGCGACGAGCTTGCCGGCTTCCTGTTCCGGCCTGACAACCCGGAGGAGGCCGCAGCGCTCCGGCGTGGCCGTCAATGGCGTGAGGGGAACGGAAAGTCCCGCAGAGGCTACACGGAAGAGCATTTGCGCGAAGCCTGGAGGCGGTACCTCGGCCGCGACGCTCCCAGCGCATCTAGTTCACAGCGCGGAGAGGGGTCAGAAAAGCCAGAACCATCCGACGCGTCCGCTGCAAGCGCGGAAAGCGAAGCTGCTTCAGACGCTCACGACGCAGCGGATGGTCAGGCTGCGTCCGCCGCGTCTCCGCCACACGGCGCGGCATCGGCGCAGTGTGGCGCCGCGGAGGTCGCGGATGTGCCTCAACGTAGCGGATACGTAGCGGGTGGTTCGAAAGCATCGAATACAGCACAAGATATTGATAACAATCATGTTTCAGGCGAAGTAGCGGATGTAGCGGGCGAAAACGGGTTCAGGGTGCCCCCTCCTGGCGAAGGATTGGGCTCAGCCGGCATCGGACCCGGTCCGGCGCGGCGGCGGACACGCCCGAACGGGGCGCCTCCCCAGGTCGGGGAGTAACGCGTATGGACAGGCCGTCTTCTGAATGGCCCATCCCTCCGACCGCCGCGGGCGGGCCGGCGCATCCGGAAAGCCCGCGACCGGCCAGTGCGCTGTCTCGTTTCGTGGCCCGGCTGTCCTACGCCACCGACGCGGTTGCGGCTGCGGCCCTCGTCGCCGAGATCACTGCCGATGCGGGCGGGGGTCTCATCGCCGTCGACTTCGAAACCGCCCCCCTTCCAAGCGAGCGGGCGCGCTTCTCAGACCTTCGGCTCCGGGTGGCCGAGGCAGAAGGGAAGGTCCGCGCCCACACAGAGCGCCGCGCTGCAGCGCGACGCGGTGCCGGAGGCGCTAGCGCGGCAAGCGCCTCCGTTGAAGACCCGCAAGGCGCAGCGCAGGCGCTCGCCCTTGCCAAAGCAGGGCTTGCCGCGCTGACGAGTGCCCGAGATCACGCCGAGCGGGCCGGCCTCGATCCGCACCGCTCGACGGTGCGGCTCTGCTCGCTCTACGCCGGCGGCGCCCGCGTCGGAGTCATCGACATGACCTGCGTCAACTGGGCCGTGCTCGCCCCCGTCTGGGAGCACCCGATCGTCATGCACAACGCGACATTCGACCTCGGCTACCTCGCGCAGCGCCAAATCGAGCCCGTAGGCGTCCATTGCACTCTGCAGGCCACGCGGCTCCTCAACGGCCCGGATTCGACGTCCCTGGAGACCGCCGCGGCGACCTACTTCGGCCTCGAAATTTCCAAAGCTCTGCAGACGTCCGACTGGGGAGCGCCGCACCTTACCCTGCCGCAGGTTGAGTACGCGGCGACGGACGCGGTTGTGACGTGGCACCTCGCCCGGGTGGTTCTTCCGCTCCTCGGTGAGCGCCGCGCCGCTTACGATATCCAGGTTGGCGCCATCCCTGCCGTCGTGCGCATGCAGTTGCGCGGGATCCTGCTTGACGTCCCCGCGCACGCGGCTCTCGTGGCCGCCCTCAAGGCCGAGCGCGCGCAGCTCGTCGGAGCCTATGATCGCGAGTGTGTCCAGGCCGGTCGTATGGACCTGCGCCGGGCGGGAGTGCCCGAAAACGCGCCGGAGGTGGAAGCCCTGCTCAACACGCTCCTGCCGGAACAGGAGCGGGAGGCCTGGCCGCGTACGCCAAGCAGTGACAAGCTCAGTGCCCGGCGGGTCGACCTCACAGCCGGCGCCGGCGCGCATCCGCTCCTGCAAATTCTCGTCGCCATCGGGCGGATCGACAAGCAGCTTAGTACTTACGGGGAGAGGCTGGCGGCGCAGGTCTCACCCGTCACCGGCCGCATCCATGCCTCCTACAGGATCGCCGGCGCGATCTCTGGCCGGAGCACCTGCGACAAGCCGAATATGCAGAACGTCCCTGACAAGCAACCCGTCGATGGGTTGCCGAGTTTCCGGACGCTGTTCGTCGCCAAGCCGGGTTATGTCCTCGTCGCGGGCGACTGGTCATCAATGGAAATGCGGGCGGCGGCCTGCATCACCAACGAGGAGAACATGACGGAGGCATTCGCACGCGGCGAGGATCTGCACGTCCTCACCGCCCGGACCATGCTCGGCCTGGGCGAGGACGAGTGGCTGGCGTTGCCCGAGGAGACGCGCGCGCTGCACCGGAAACACGCCAAGCCGGTGAATTTCGGCCGGCTCTATGGGCAAGGCGCCCGGGGCCTCGTCGATTCGGCGCGGGCGCAGTACGGCCTCCTCCTCGACCCCGAGACGGCGCGCGGGTGGATCGATGCCTACGAGGGGACCTACCCCGGCTATCCGCGATGGTGCCGAGACTTCAGCCGGGCATGCGAGCGCAAGGGGGAGATCCCGATCGGGCGCGAGGGTGGGCGGGTGCACGAGATCCACTGGAATCCAGAGGGTTTCCGCTACACGCAGTGCCTGAACCTCCCGATCCAGGGCGCGTGCGCCGATGCCTTCATGCTTGCCCTCGCCGCGATAGATGAGGCGTTGTTCGCTGCGGGTATTGATGGTGGCCCGGTCGCGGCGCCGCACGACGAGTTTGTGCTCGAAGTGGCGAAAGCCGATGCCGCGCGTACCGCTGTTATCCTTAAAGAGGCCATGACCGCCGCTTTCGCGGTGACCTTCCCCGGCGCGCCGTTGCATGACCTCGTCGTGGTGAAGATCGGCCGTTCCTGGGCGGAAACGAAATGAGCGCCTCGAGGGCCTGGCCCCGGGATGGTCCGTAATGCTCAAAACATTCACTACATCCCATACAACGCCAAAAGCGCCTCTGTTTTCAATGGGGTGAACGTAGCGGATGCGTCGACTACCATCCGCTGCCTATCCGCTACGTTGGACCTTTTGCTACGGCAGTCGGCCGTCCTGGGCAGGCATCGTTTTGCGGCGCCTGGTGACGCCGCCGGCCTGACAAACGTCCCACGCAACTCGAGGGCGGGGTCGGAGGTGCACTTGCAAGCGTGGGATCGATACCGCGCACAACTAACGTCGCCGGGTATGTGAATCGCAGCGAGCGTGCGCTTCGGCCGCGCAACATTGGCTTCGATACACCGCCCGGGAGCCAAGCGGCGGCTTTGCATAATATTCTAATGTGCGGTAGAACGTTATGCATGCCCCCGCATCACGGTAAATTCGTTTCATATCTCCGCGTGTCGACGCAGCGTCAGGGACGCTCTGGTCTGGGTCTCGAGGCGCAGCGCAAGGCCGTGACCGATTTCCTTGATGGCGGGCGCTGGCAGCTCAAGCAGGAGCTTGTTGAAGTCGAGAGCGGCAAGCATGCCGATCGACCCCAGCTTCAGGCGGCATTCGAGGCCTGCAAACTCTATGGTGCGACGCTGGTGATAGCGAAACTCGATCGACTGTCACGCGATGCCCATTTCCTGCTCGGCCTGCAGAAGGCCGGCGTCAGGTTCCTCGCTGTTGATATGCCGGAAGCGAACGAACTGGTCGTTGGCATCATGGCGGTGGTGGCACAGGCCGAGCGCATGATGATCTCGACCCGCACGAAGGCAGCGCTCGCCGCCGCCAAGGCGCGCGGGACGAAGCTCGGCAACCCGAATGGCATCAGGGCGATGCTGCCGCATATCGAGGGCGGCAGGCAGCGTTCGCGCCAGGTTATCCAGGCCGGGGCGGACGAGCGGGCTCAGCGCTTGGCGAGCGTTTTCCTCGAGCTTGAGGCGCAGGGCGTCACGAGCGCCAACGCCACCGCCAAGGCGCTCACCGAACGCGGGATCTCGACGGCTCGAGGAGGCCAATGGACGGCGCGCGCAATTATCAACATGCGCAATCGGCTCAATCGCAGAGCAAGCTCGACCTAGAGCGAAGTTGATCGAGCCCGACGGGGACAACGAGGACTAGATGCGCTTTGTGTCGTCTGAACCGCCGAGGAGGCCGAGTGTATCAGAGACCTCGAACCACCACTCGCGCCCCTGTCCCATATAAATTTCGCACCAACGCCCCCGATCATTAGAAGCGATTTGTAGCCGGTCCGGCTCGATGTTCATTTGATCGAGGAWGCGCTTCAGCGCCACGTAATAAAGGAGGTGCTCTCTGAAAACGATCGACGACGCCCGAGTCCCGTCGCCCGTATAGTCCTTTCCGGGCTTGAGGTTTCCTTCGTAGTGGCCCATCGCTTGGCGCGCCTTTTTCAAATCCTGACCGGCGCCGCCCCCAATATGCCGGGCCGCATGTTGGGCGATGAAGACAATTTGCAGCGCAGGGAAGAGGTATTCCTTTCTCTGGCGCTGGTCACAAACCCAATCGAGGATATTTAAGCCTGACAAACGCGACCGTCTTGCAGATTTGCCAGCGCGATCGATGAGAAGCTCCACGCCGCGCGTGGCGCGCGCATGGATTGTTGCTGACGAGAAGGCGTAGGCTTGGGCGTGGAGGGAGCCTTTTTCAAACGCCTCGCCGATTAGGGAGGAAAGGCTGAAGGACGGGGGGATGGGAGTGCCATCCTCCCGGATCGCGAACGGCATCAAAGTTTCGGCGCTGTTGCGTTGTCCTGCCAGGAGCTTTGCGATCGCGTCATCCATTTGCTTGATTGCCGGCGGCAAGCCGGCGCCGGGCTGGAACCGTCTGGCGGCTTCAACCCACTTCCTTGCGAGGCGCCCCGGCAATATCGTCACGGTTGCGCGGTGTTCGATCAGTGAGCGGACACAGATATCAATGGCAAGAGGATTGGCTTGGGCAAGCTGCCTTATAAGCTGGCGTTTGAAAGTTTCCTCCTTGACCGCATTCAGCAAGGTGAGCAGCTCGACTGATCTGGAGAGAAACGACAGCCAGCGATCTATTTCCTTCACGGGGGGCGCCCCATTCGGAAATTCCTCTGTAAACAGGGCTTCGGACCGCCGAGCCGAGGCCAAATACAGCAAAGCGGCCGGCGCTACCGGCTGGCCCTGGGGGCCAGCGGCCACGTCCCAGCTTTTGAGAGCCTCCGGCAGCAAGTCAACAAGGGGGGCTGCCGCCGGCGAGGCAAGAAAATCAATCGCGGGATCGGACGGTTTTGTCAGCCAGTCGAGGACCTGCGGGATGGCCAGCGCGGGCATTATCTCTCTGGCGGCTGGCAAGCTCTGCGACACGACTTCGCGGGCCGCGCGGGACCAACTCAGGTGCTGGACCGGAACCGGCCTGCTCGCTCCACGTAACGGCTCCTCACTCCACGAAAGTTTGAAAAACTCACGGTAGGCGACAACGGCAGCGTTCAGCAATATGCGTCCGGCCGTATCGCGTTCCGGATAGAGGGCGGCCACATGGCTTCCATAGTTGGGATGAATATAGTCGTTGAGAGATGATCGGGCTTTTTCGAGTTCGCCATCCCGGTGAGGCTCGTCTGCCCCGCGCTCGCTTTTCGGGGGATCAAGAAAGTCGATCTCCAGCGGCTTGAGGCAGGCCCGCGCACACGCTAGAACTTCCAGAAAGCTCCGGCGTTCGTCAGGGTTTTCTGAAGTGGCCATCTCCACGAACTGGAATTGATCCAGGTCCAGAAGGCGCAGGCGTTCAAGCTCTTCGCACATGGTGCGCAGGATTAGTGCCGCGAAATGCAGGTCGCCGGTTTCAGACGCGTCTTCGAAGGCATGTTCAAGCAGCAGCCAGCGTGGCCATGCGGCGGGCCGCAGGACCGCCCAGGCTTGATCGTAGAGCGCTTTTGCGACCTCGCCAGCCGGTCTGACACTGGGGGGAGGCGGCTCGCCCTGCAGCCAGCGGCCCATGGCATCGGCTACAATCGAATTCCGCTCGACGGCCGTGTCAGGCACGATAGGAAAGCGCTGATTTCCCTTGCTGCGCCGCGCAAGCAGTTCTTCTGCCCCCTGCAACAGCCGGGGAATGTCTGTGGCGCTACACCATGCCTCGCGCCAGACGGGGAAAAGTTTGAGTGGCCGCATTGAAGTAACCTTGATGGCGAGCCGGCTTCTCGCTCCGGCAAAGCTCTTCTCTCATAGCGGCCAAGCCCGCCGCAGCGCAAAAAGCCTGCTGAAACAATAAATGCTCACTCGCGCGGACCTCACATGCCACGACACGGCGATAAGCTATCTCACCGGTCTGGAGTGCGCGCTGCAACAAAAACATATCGGAGCGGGGATCGTGTGTCAGGCGGCCGTATCGTCGACATAGAGCCTGACAGCGCCGATGCACATGCCAAGAGGATCGCTGGCTCAGTTGGAACAACGGCAGCGCCGCGACGTGTCTTTCCCACTCTTCGAATGGGCGCGAGCGAGGACCAAATAGGGGGATGCTGCCCGAATGATGCTGCCGCACCCTGCAGTAGCCGAGCAGTTCGCGCAATTCCCGCAGAGCGATACGCCGCCGCTTCAGGATGTCAGGACGACCCTGCTCCGCCGCGTGCACGGTCTTTTTACAGGTTAGCCCATGACGGGCGAAGAAGCGCAACAGCGAACCGATACCAACGCGTTGTCACTGCTCGGCAAGTGTGATGTCGTCAAGATCATCGGCAAGCACGAGAATCTGCTCCCTCTGCGCTGCGATCCGCGCCGAGAGTTGGTCCCCACCGCGTGGCTTCGCAGCCGGACTGCCCGCCTATCGGTCGCGAACGCACCAGCGGATCGCGCTCGCCACACTTACCCCGAAACGCTCCTTCGCCTGGCGCCGCGACATCCTGCCTGAAACCACCGCAACGACGCGTTCGCCAACATCGAGAGACAAACTGCGAGCAATGCCTGCCGGCCTCCCATCCGGCAGAAAGCTTGAATTGGAAACGGAAAACGCTATAGCGCCGAATAGTGGAAGGGATCGCACGCTGACGCGCTTACCCGCAATCCTCGTCTTTCTGGTCTTCGAGCGCCCCAGTAAGCCTGAGCTTCGCAAGTTCGGCTTCGACTTGCTCAAGTGTCATGCGCTCGAGGGGCGGAAGCACGGTGTCGGCCTCGATCGACTGCCGCGGTAAGCCCCAGCCGCGGTTCAGCAAGGCGTTGGCCGCCGCGCCCTTCACGGTATCCGGAAAGCCGTTGCGCATCAGTTCGACCAGTGTCCGAACCGCCTCCTCGGTGTGCTCCCGTGCCAGCGCCTCCACCGGCGCCTTGATCGAGGGCCGGCCTTTGGGATTTCCGCTCTGGCCCGGTTGCCAGACACCCTTCCGATTCAGCATCTGATAGGCTCGTGCTAGCAGGCGACTGTGCGAACAAGGTAAGGCAGCAATGCGGCTGCTTTGGGCCTCATTCGCACGAAGGTCCGTTCCGGGTGCAATGCGATCGCGGCAGGATGGAGTGCGGACAAGGAGTGTCCGACTTCGACCCGTTAGCAAGCCATTCCCCCTCAGGCCAAACTCAGAATAGACATTCGTCTCGGCCGCTCACTCTTGGCTTAGCCTCGCAAACAACCGCRAAAAAGCGCTCAAAACTGAGGGCCCCGAGGCCGATCATGGGAGGAAAGGTGCCGCGTTGTTCGACGCCGGTTTAATCTAGGACATAACCTCATGCCGTCGTTTTTCCTCGCGACATCAAAAACTCTTCAATTGCACGAAGCGTGCTCGAGAACCCCCTACCGCGAGAATAGATTAGCGGCTTGTCGCCGCGATGAGACCGGATGAAATCGGTGGCTGCATGTTTTGCTGACAGCCAAGTCATTACGAAGAGATCGGAGTTCTCCGCAAGCGCGCGCAACCGAGCGCTACCGCCGTGATCGGCATTTGTATCGACCAGGACGGCCTTCGTTATCTCCTCCAGCGCACCTTTTGCTTGCCGGCTCGATGATTCCGTCAGCGAATAGATAGCGATGCGCAAGCCAGCCAATCGGCCTGCCAGGCCGTCGTTCGTCGATACAGCATCGGTTGCCATTGTTATCGGCAGCGACCAACCGAGTTCGCTCGACAATAAGTTGACTGTGACCCGCTGAAGGCCGGTTAACCGCGCATAGATTGGAACGATGCGGGCGAGGATCCGATGGAGAAATGTCTCGCGGGCACTCGCATCGGGCGCGGCGGCGTTCATGAAACTCTCGACGAGTTCGAGAACCCAATAGATCATGTCGACTCCAAAGCCGTCGCCAGAGATTTCGTCGATATCGGCGATCAGGTCGCGATAGGACTTTTGGTCGACACCCGAGGCTAGGAGTGCTTCCACCAGCACTTGGCTCGACTCGTAAATTGTCGCTCCGCGCGCGGTCCCCAGCGCGAACAGGGTGAGCAACCTTCCATAGACCGGGGACAGCGCTGCTCTTGGGAATTCCGCGTCCCGCTGCAGCCAGGCAACCAGATAGGGCAGGGCCTGAGTGGTGCGATCGGCGGCGAGATCATCGCCCTGCGCCTTTTCGAGCGCCGCGACGAGTGCTCGAACCGCGGCCGGGTCACCGGTTGATGCCCCGATTTCCCATTCATCCTTACCGCGGCGTGCGATATCAAGCGCGTCCGCAAAAGTCGGATCCGCGGCACGATCCAGCCAGGCGATCCAGGATGTTGGCGGCGCGATATTCGCGAACTCGTCGGTGACATGCACGATCGGGCGGAACGGCATGGTCTCGCGAAGTAATGCCAGTTCGTCCGGACTGAGCCGTGCCATCGCGGCCATTGCGTCGGCAAGCAGGTCAATACTGTCGACAGCCTCGGCCTGTATAAGCGCGTCCCGCGCCGTATCTATTGGCGCTGCAACATCAACAGCCCGCGGTCCGGATGGCGCCGGCGCGGGCAAGAGGTCCGCGATCCACCCCAGTTCTTCCCCACGGTCGACAAGCATCGCCAGAAGGTCTTGGCGACCAGGGTCTGAAAGTGCCTCGAGACCTAGGAGACGCCATCCCCCCGCCCCCAATCCTAGCGGCGCACCGTTGATAAGCATCGACTGGACGAGAGATTGAACTGAAGCCTCGAACGCAGTGCGCGTATCGGCAATATTGCCGGCATCGAACGACCCCGCAATGTGGGTTTGATAGAGCGCCTCAAGGAGAATGGCTGTAATCGCAGGTGTCCTGCGCGCAACGCTAAGGCTTGGAAACTCTGGTAGCGCGACAATTCCCGTCCAGTCCTCGAAGACAGCGAGCAATTGGACCTTAAGAAACTTAAGGTTGAGCGCGTCGAGACGGAGTTCGCTGCGGAGGCGCTCGAGCACACCCGTGGCTGCGTCTCGACGCCCGACATTCAGATAGTCCTGAAAGCGGCCGAGCAACCAACTGGTCGAAACCGGCGCCGAGCGCTGCAATTCGGGTGCGCGGGCTAAGGTATCACGCGCGCGAAGCACCGCGCGTAACGCCCCGATGCGTGACCGCTCATCCATCGGCAAGGGCATGATAGCCGTTACCCCTGGCGCGACAAGCATCAGGCGGGCGCCGACCGGATCAGCGGCGTCGAAGGGCACCGGCACACCATCGAAGCCGGTGACTGTCGGCCCGGCAAAGGCCAGCAGGACGGGTTTGAGGCGCCGCCAGTTCGACATGGTCGGCGCCGCCACATCGATCTGCATGGATCCGTCGCTATTGACGACGGGAACGAGCGCACCGGGAAAGGCCTCATCAACTACAGACTGGGTCACATCCGCGCAGAGCGCTGCAAAGTCGGGGCTAGCGCCAACCCATGGCTGGAGCGCGATAAGATCCGCAAGCACTTCCCGGGCCGCATCGGGGCTTGTGCCGATCATGGCATCTGGCCTTCCCACCGCGATTCAAGCTCGATCGACTGTTCGGCGACCGCCGCTGGGTCGGTGCGTAGGACAAGATGTTCGCCGTTGGTAGAAATACCGTTGAGCGTAAGGTTCATCGAGCCGCTGAGGAAATAATCTGCGCCCAACAGACCCTTAGCATGGAAGCTCTTCTGCACAGTCCATTTGATCTGATCGTCGTAACGCGCCTTTAGGGTCTGCAATCGTGCGATGAAATAGTCATTGTGGCCATCTTCGCGGATCACCAGCCTGATCTGAACGCCGCGTGCGAGGAGTGCGCGCAGCAATTGCGACAACCGGATCGGGGCAGCCGGCCAGTCCGGCTCCAGTGCTGCAAATTCGCGTGCTGAATTGTCGATGATCTCGACATCGCTGATCCAGGCAAAGAACAGCCACAATTTTGGGCTGGGTTGTATGAGTTCGGCGACGAAGAGTGTCTGGAACAGATCGCGCACCGCGCGCGACTGCGCTGGGCCATGTAAATCGCGGGAGGGATGCGTCATCAGATCTGCTCCCTCAGTGTGAGCGTTACCAGGATCCTGCAGTCCGCGCGTTCGACCCGTTCGATCGCGGGGAAGAACTGGAGAGCGCCCACACTGACTGGCGTCACCGAAAGTCGGACGAGGGCAGCGCGAAATTGCCTGGCCTCGCCGGCGTCGGCGACAAGACGGCCCGTTCCCTGAGCTTCAAAGGCAGCGGCGAGTTGCGTTTCCCAATCGGGATCGCTGAACGCGATCGTCGCGATCGCCCGGCTGAGCAGCAGATGGCGAACAACCGCCGGATCGGTCGACCGCGTCTGCCGGAACGGATTGTAGGATTGCAGGACTCGCTGACGCACTTCGTTGGCGCGCGGCCACAACAGGCTCGCAATCGCCGACAGAACCGTGACGTGCGCAATCGCGGCGGCTGGGAGCGTTGCTGCCAAGAACGCGCGAACGGCGGTCGACAATGTCGCATCGCGGCTCGCGATATAGGCAAATTCGCGCAAGCCTATGGCAATGCCGAACCGGTCTTGTGTTGCGTCCCAGTGGGCCTGCAAATCGAGCAGCAGTTGGTCGAGTTGTGGTCCTGAGCCTGCGCGCAGCAAGCGGTTGTTGAGAGAGACCGACAGCGCATGGCTGAGGTCAATCCCGCCGCGCTGCGCGAGGTGATGCGACAAAGTGCGCCAGAGAATCGCGCGCTCACTGTGCGAATTGGTGGCACGCAGCCGCGCGACCTGTTCGCCTATCTCGCTATCGTTGATGCTGAGGGTAAGGATCTGACGCAAGCCGCCATCGACCAGTTCAAGGTCGCTGGGGGCCAGCGCCGCATCGAGCGCCGAGAAGAACAGGCGTGGTTCGGACGCAAACCGGTCGGCAAAGGCTTCGAGGACACCCGCGCCGCCAAGTGTCGTCTCGCTGATCCACACGCTCGCGATATCGGATGCTGCATCGTCGCGGATATCGACGAGCAAGGTGTCCACGGTCGCCTGTCGGGGTGCTGCCGCGATGCACGCCTGAAGCATTGCCTCACCGAGCGTTTCCAGGATCAGGCGGCGAAGCCAGGCGCTGAACGCCGCAGGATCGACCGAGAGGAGTTGCGCGGCGAGTGCGCGCAACCGCTCACGGACGATCGGCCGACCCAGTTGCTGGAGCAGCGCCTGCTGCAAGCGCCCTCTCCCGGCCGCAGCGCCGGCGCCATCCGGCCCACCTGCGGAATGGCCACCACTGCCATCAGCGTCATCGTCCGCATCGCTGTCTTGCGTGTCGTCGGTATCGGGTGGCGTGGGCGGCATAGCGCCGAACACATCGTCCATGACAGCGCGAAACACACCTTCGATCCGGTCGTCGTCGAGGAGGTCAGAGATCGTTTCAGCAAGCGGCCGGTCATTGCTCGAGGCATCGGCGAGTACCGCCGACAGCAGGAACTGGATCAACCACTCGCGCTGGAACCGGTTAAGGTCATCGGGCAGTTCCGGGTCGAGCCGGATCAGGTCGCGAATATAGGCAAGCTTGCTGGCAGCGAGAACGTCGGGCGGCAGGCTGTTGCCCGCGAGCGTCTCGGCGTCGGGCAACGCAACGTCGAGACGGAACCCATCAACCTCCAGTTCGAAACCGACGGCGGCCGGGCGGTAATCGTCGCTGGTGAAGGTGAGCGTGACAGGAAGATCATCCTGGAGTGTCCGAATATTGGCCTGAGCCGTCCCAGCAAAGCGGCGGACGCTGACGCTTGAGCGAAACCGGTGCAAGTGAAAGTCGATCGCGCGGACATGGTCGCGCCATTCCGAACGCGTCGGGACCGGCACGCCAAGGGCATCGCCATTGGCGACGATGTCGGATTGCCAGACGAGACGGGCATTGCTGCTCGGCAGCGCCTCGGTACGAGCGGCACGCTCGAGGCGCACGGTCCAGGGTCGGAAGACGAGGAGCGGCGGTCCGCCGAACTGATCGTTGAGGCTCCCGCTAAAGCTGCCGACGAACTCATGCTCCACCGCATAGTCGCTGATCCGGCGATCCTGTTCGGGAAACGCCGGATCTACCGGGATCCAGTGCGACAGCGCGCCGCGCTCATGCGCGAAGCGGCGGGTCACGCGCCCGGGCACGAGTTGATTGAGCGCCTGGAGGATCGGCATCTGCTCGACACGCTCCTCATGATTGACCGTCGCGGGCGGAACAATCACCCGCACTTCGGGCAGGCTGAGGTCGCTAAACAGGTTGCGCGGCACAAAGTCGGGCAGCGGATGATGGTCGACTTGCAGGTCGAGCGTTGCGCCGGCATTCGGGATCGCGAGTTGCCAGCCCCGGAACAGCCGCCGGACCAAGGTCGGTACCGCCTCGAGCAGCAGCGAGCGCGGTGCTTCCCATAACAGTGTTTCAGCCGCCGTACGGTCGATCCCGAGCGCGCCCATGAGGTAGCTGCGGAGATCGTCGATGGTGGCGGCGTCGCCCTGCACCAATTGGGTGAGCTTGGCGCGGGTCCGATCAAGCACGGCGCGCTCGGCGGGGGTTGCCCGCGGCAGCGGGCGGCTGAGCAGGTTCCACTGCCAGGCCTTTTCATAGCCCGCGGTAGTCGCTGCCAGCCAGTCGAACAGCGCGAACACCGCCTGGATTTTCATCACATAGGGATTGCGGATCGGGAGATATTGAGGGTCGAGCGAGGGATCGAAGAGATGCTCGAACGCCTGGTAGAAAGCGCGGTCGCGGCCATAGTCCGACAGGACCGTTAAGGTGATCGGGCGCATCGCGCGATCACGACCGGCGCGCCCCTTGCGCTGCAGGAACGACGCCATGCCGCGCGGCGCTTTGTGCTGGATGACGGCGCCGACGAGAGGGTCGTTGAACCCGACTTCGAGCGCCGCGGTCGCAACCACGATATTGGCCGATTGATTGACCCCTGCGTCCTGCGATGTAGTGCGGCCGACGACCAGCCGGCGATCGAGCGGATGGCCGATATCCTCGCAGATCCGCCACCGCTGGCCCTGGACGTCGCGAACCGCGGCATCGGGCCCGGCCCGGCGAATATTCGCCAAGGGCATCCGCGCCGCATCGGGTCGACCGAAAATCGTGAAGGCCTCGGCATCACGCAGATCGTCGTAGAGGCGGTTGGTGACATCGAGGTCGTCGGTGAACAGGAAAGCGCGCCGGCCAAAGGCACCGGACGCGTTAGTTGCGCCGGGCGGATCGAGCAGCCGGGGCAGCAGCATCGAGGTTTGGATCGTCGTCGAGAGCAAAGACGCTCGCGACGCCGGGTCGCCGCGCAGCAGGATTTGATATTCGGCGCCCCGCTCCTCAAACTCTTCGGGCGTCGGTGTGATCTCGACCACGTCATCGAGATCCGCACCGGTCAGATCGGAGAAAAAGCGCGCGGCATCGCCGAGTGTGGCGGAGAGACCGACCCACGAGATCGGCGCCGCCAGCAAATGCCGCCATCGGCGCAGCGTCAGCGCGGCTTGCGCGCCGGTGCCGCCTTCATAGGTGTGGACCTCGTCAAGCAGGGCGAGCAGTGGCTTGCGCGCCGACGAGAGCCCAATGCCGAACAGACTGCGGATCCAATGATCGGACAGGCGCTGGTTCAAGATTTCGGTCGTAGTGAACAAGATGTCGGGCGGATTGCGCTGCAGCCGGGTCCGGGTCAGCACGATCTGGTCGTCGCCAATCGCCTGGCCGCAGCCCGGTTGGACACAGGTCAGCCGTTCGGTGCCCGCTGCGATATCGACGGCGCGCCAGACGAGTTCGCTGTCGCAGCGTGGACAGCGCATCCAGGGGCAGACAAAGTCTTCGCCACGCCGGACCCAACTCTTGTCGGTCAGTTCCTGGCGGGTCGCGCGAGTCGGGGTCTTCCCGAACAAGGCGCCGATGATCAGCGGCCGGCGCCCATGCACGGCGAGCGTCTGATCGATCGTTCGCGCCATGCGAAACGCCTCGGCGAACTGGTCCTTGAGCAGTTCGATCCGCGGGTAAATCGCGATCGCCTTGACCCAGTGATCGGCACCGATCGCTTCGCCGATACGGATCATGCCAGGAAGATAGAAGGCGATGGTCTTGCCGCTGCCGGTGCCCGCAGTGACGATCGTGCCGCCGTCGTCGGTCGCCGCCGAAAGACGCAACGCCGCGCGTTCCTGAAAACCCGCCAGCTTCATGCCAACGCGCGCGGTCAGCGCCTGCCACAAATCCTGACGCAGTTGTGACCCGCCCAGCACCGATACGTGCTCGGCAAGGATATCGGCGGGCAAACGCAGGCGCTGTGGAAAGCGCCGCGGCCGGCAGTCGACGCGGAAGTCGGCGACGAGCGACGGCGCACCCTGCCAGGGCTTGTTGGGAAATAGCTGTCGGTTTGCGGCCAGCAGCCGCATCATTTCGGCGAAGCGCGACCGGATCCGCACGTCGCCGCCGACGCTCGCCATCTCGAAGATCAGCTTGGCGTCGATCAATTCCTCGACGAGGTCCTGCCCGTCGGTGCCGCTGACCCCAGCGACTTCGCAGACCTTATCGCCCAGATCGAAGGCTTCATCCTCGGTCAACGAGCCATCGGTGAACCCCCATTCGAGCGAGCGCATCTCAATGGCTTCGATGCGGTCGAGTACCGCGAGGGCGTGGTTAGACACGGGCATGGTCGTGCCTACCTCAGCTTGATGCGGAACGCGCCGAGCAAGCTGCGGCTTTCTAGCCATGCCTGCACTTCGGACGTATAGGCGCTGAGCAGCGCGTCGCTGCTTGCCGCCGCGCGAATGAACGCGACGACACTTGACGGGATGTCGGAGGCGGCGAGCGATTTCCAGGCCGTTTCATGCTGGCTGACGAGAGCATCGAGACTCGCTATCGCCGCCTTCGGGTCGGCCGGCAGGCTCACGCCAAAACCCGCTACCTCGCCCCGGATCTGCCGGATCTTGGCGACGCTCACCCGAAACTGCGGCACTTGGCCGAGCGCGCTCAGGACCTCATCCGCGCCAAACGCGGCACGCTTGTCGACATAGGCTTTCCATGCCGCACTCGCCGCCTTGTGACCTGCGCTGGCGATGCCGTTCAGGCGGTCGGTGAAGGCGTGTTTGATGTCGAACGGCGGGTCGCTCACCTTCGCAGGGTCTTCCTTGATCGCCTCGCGCAGCAGGCGGGCCTTCGCTGCAAAGCCCAGGCCATCATTGGGCTCGAAATCGACCGGAACACCGGCATCGGTGAGCGTGCTCAGCGTCTCGCGCAGCCCCGCCATCAACTGCGACACCGTCTCGAACTGCTTCGCCCGCGTGCCAAACAGGTCGGCTTCGTCGGCGGTATTCTTGAGCTTCTGATAGGTGTTAATCTTGGTTGCGAGCGCAGCGGCGCGGTCAAGCAGCATCGGCGTGCTCCCCGTCCGTCCTCGCCATGACGGTCAGGTCGGTTTCGATCGCGGCGAGCGACGTGTCGATCTGTTCGAGACTGGCCGCCACGGCACCATGCTTGGCATCGAGACTCTGACTGTTGGCGCCGATATWGTTGTCAACTGTATCGAGAAAAGCCTGTGTCGCAGCGACCAGACCGGTCCCCGCTTCGACCGCGCTCCTCCGGCCCCGACCAAAATGCGGTAGCGCAGCAACAGCATCGCCTTCGCCGCCAAGGGCGCGTGCGGCAGCCAGTGAGTCATCGAAATACACGGTCTTGAAGCGCTCGAGCGCGTCGGCCAGACCGCGTCCGGTATTGCTGGTGCCGATACCGGCGTCGGCGACGGCCTGCCGTGCGGCATCGAGCGCGGTTACGATCCCGGCGCGCGTTGCGGTCGGGCCGAACGCGGTCTCCATCGCTTCGAGCCATGACTTGCGGACGGCCATCTCCGATGCTGCCGCCGTGGGGAGCGCGTCCCTGACGTCACGATAAAGTTTGGCGGGCTCGTGCGTGTCCCCTTCGGGCGGTTGCAGGCGCAACTGCCATTTGGCCTGACGAAACTCGCGGACGGGTCCGAGGATGCGCCCAGGGTTGAGCATCGCACCGGCACGGCCGCCCTTCATGCTCGACATCTGGGATTGCGCGATCCCGACCAGCTTTTCGCGTTGCCTGGTCAGCTTGTCGTAAAGCACCTTCATCTCGGGCGCGGTGCTAGCGCACTCGGTTGCCCATTGTCCGCTGAACGCTGCGTCTATCATTTCGGCGATCTTCGCATCGGGCTTGATCTTGCCGCCGATCGCCGCGCCGACACAGAGGAGTTCGAACGCCGCGGCCGCCTGGTTCCAATGCGGCGTCGGCTGACAGATGTCGCGCAATTGGGCCTCGACGTCCTTTGCCCAGATCTCGACGCAATCGAGGAAGGCGCCAAGCATCTTCTCGCCGTCGGGAAACTCCCACCGGAACTGGTCTTTGCTAGCGCGTAACACCCCTTGAAGGGCGGTAGCGGCGATCTCGGGTTGAACGAGTTTGCCCGGGATGACGACTTTGACAAGCATATGGCCAGCCACCTGCGTGGTCTGACGGTCAAAACTGATACTCGTTCGGAAGAAGGGTTTGCCAGTCGACCCAACGAAATTCGACTTGGCTAGTCCAAGCATATCCCAGTCGATTGCATTTGAAATTGCGGAAAAGACCAGCCGTCGAAGCTTGTCAGCGACCGTTTGTTCCAAGCCCTGTCCACCGATCCACTGCTCGATCAGCAAATCTTCCTTGCTGGCCTTGTTCCGCTGGGGTGCGTCGGCCGTGGGAGCATCGGTCGTCTGCTCAATTGGTTTCGCAGCGTCGGCGCCCGGGATTTCCGGAACCTCGAACGCTGCGCGAAGGCGCTCGTCGAGATTGGCGATCGTGCCGGTGCCGTCATAGAGTTCGAGGAATGCTGCCCAGCGATGGTAGTTCTGCGGGTTGCGGTTGCGCAGTTGAGCTTGGGCAACAGCGGGGAGTGCCGTGATGCCGCCGAGCTTTTCGAGCAACCTGAAGGGCGGAAACGTGCCGGTCGCGATCTCCGGCCCGAAATTATCGAGTACTTCGACGAGTAGGTCATTTTGCAAAATACGCGGGTTTAGACGCTGCGGCATCGAGTCCTTGTCAGCGCGCGACGTCGCATTCCACAGCGCCTGCTGCGTGAATGGGTAAAGGCCGTAGCCATCGACTTCGCCAAAGATCGCATGGCACTCGCTCTGATGAATGCAGGTCTCGCATTTCGAGCGTGGACTCTCGCCGGGCGCCGCCGTCGCACTCCACTGTTCGATGCCATCGCGACCGAGCCGAACAGCGTTGAGGTAGCGGGATGTGAACTGGCTGAGCGATGCTTGCGTGACCGAACGCCCTTCCGCGCGGCCGGCGGAGCGGTCCATGTCCACGATATGGGTGGTCCGCATATAGGCGGTTTCAGCGACGCTCTGGAAAAAGCCCGTGGTGACCGCGATCGCCGTTCGCATCCTGCACTGGCGATCGTCGCCCTGTGACGTGATCGCCTGCAGCAGCGCGCGGTCGATACCCTGCAGCCGTGCGAACTCCTCGACGAGCAGGACCAGTTCCTGGCCTTGCGATTTAAGATAGATCCGCAAGCGGGTCATCAGTTCTTCGACGCGGTCGCCGGAAAAACTGAGGGTTCGCGCCACGGCGCGATCGAGATTGCGATTGATGATGCGGATCGCGAGCGGGAGATGGACGGTTGAATCGATCTCGATGAGGTCGATCGCGTCGCGCGCGAGGCGCGAGGCCTGCGCAAAGTCCATCCCTCCGAGCGGCAAGTCGCCTTCGACAAACACGCGGCGTTGATCGGGACGATCCTTGGCATTGGATGGTGCGAAGATGTGATCGACGATCTCGGCGATGACCGTGTTCTCGCCGAGGAAATGCGCTTTGCGCATATGCGGATCTTGGAACAGGTCGGGCAGGCTGCTCACCAGCCCTTCCTCGATCTCGTCGGCGTCGTTCGGCAGGACCTCCTCGCGGATCGCTTGCGCCAGGTCGTTGAGCAATTGCTGCTTCTGGTCCGCACGGCTTTGTGTCCCATCACCCGCCGACTGCAGTGTTTCGAGGAAACTCGCCTGCTGTTCGGCCGGTAACTGGGCGATGATCATCTTGACGATGTTGCGCAGCGAAGTGCCCGACTTGCGCACGACCAGGACCACGCGTTCCTTGTTCGGCTTGATATTGAGCCGCATCCAGTGAACGAGATGCGACTTGCCTGAGCCCGTTTCGCCAAGAATCGCCGCCAGCGCATGCGGCCGGTCCTCGCGCAGAAAATCCGCGAGAAAGGCCGGTGGCGCCATGTCGGCCCACGACGCCTCGCCGATCTCCTGGAACGATTTGCCAACCTGCGGGCTGACCTTGAGGTCCCAATCGCTGTGCACCGCGCGGAACAGGCTATCGCTGATATGCTCCGCAAACGGATTGATCACCTGACGGACGGCGCCGGGATCCCAGCAGAGAAAGTTGCGCATCATGCCGCTCCTTGCAGCGCAATACGGCTGACGCGACCTTCACGCGGCCCGAAATCGAGGATGCGACCCGGCGCGTCGGCAACTGTCGCCATAGTAAGGCGCTGGCGGTCCACAAGCCGCTGTAGCGCTAGGCTGGTCGTGATCGACAGGCGCTTGTCGCCGTCCGCCTGCGGGGTGAGCCGCATGGCTTCATAGTCCTGGCGAGCGCTGCCCGTTTCGAAGACCGGAAAGATCGCTGCCAACCGCGTCATGAACTGCTCGATCGGTAGGTCGTTGCCTTCGGAGAAGATGGCTGGAAGCGCGCTTTCGATCGCCTTGACCGGATCGGGAATGACGCGGCGCGACGTGTCATCCTCGGCATCGCTGCCACCGCCAACGATGGTGGCAAAGCCAAGATAACGCGCCCAGTACAGGAAGTTCTGGTAGCGATTGAGGGAGGTCAATTCTGTCTTTGGCGCATGATCGCCAATCTGGGCTTTCAGAGTGTTTTGCGGCGCCTCGGAAAAATTCATCGGGCGCAGCGGGCTGGAACTCAGAAACCAGGAGAGCGCAACCATGAAGCCGGCTTGCTGCGTTTCAGAGGCCCGGGCCGGATCGAACAGGGTGCGCCGCATGAATGCCAGGAAGTAGGCTTCGCTGCCCTTGCCCTTCTTACCACCGCCGCGCGCATCGGCGGTCAGACGCAGCTTGTCCTCGACCTCTTCGACCAAACCTATCCGCCGCGCTTCAAGAAGTGTGTTGCTGAACAAGGTCGTGGTCGACTCGCCATCATCATCAGCGCCCCGACCGCTGAGCGAAGGCGGTGTCGCCCAGGCCTCGAGCCGGTCTTTGACCTCGCCGTTCTCGCTTTCGAACAAGGCCGCATAGATCGCGAACAACCGACTCGGAACAGCTTGGGCAGTTGTAACAATACTCATTGTGCTACTCTTGCATTAAACTCGTCGAGCGTCAGCGTCCGACCGCCAAAGACATCCTTCAATCTGCGTCCATCCGGGGCGGGCTGATCGATCGGCGCGAGGAAGATGCGAGGATTGTCGGCGCGCGGCGCGAGGTTTTGCGGCTCCAGTGTTTGCTGGTCGCCGACCATGACAAGTTCGGGACCGCGTGGCAGCCGCGACAAAGACAGCGACGACAGGTCGCTGACGAAGAATGCCGATTTTTCCGCGAATTTGAGAACCCGGTTCATATCGAACGGCTGCGGGCCGAGTGTGATTACCTTGGCGAGGCGCGCTTGCGCCAAGCGTTGCAGCGTGTCGCCGAGCCGGCGCGAGGCGTTGCGGGCAAGGTCGCCGGGGTCGTAGCAGACGAGCAGGCGGAGATCGCGATCGAACAGATTGGCGACGAGGGGATCGAGCGGATCGGTCCAGGGGCCACGCGGTTCGCCGACCGCCACACTGTTGAGGCGGCACGTGGCGTCAGCACGGCATCGGCTGCAGCGACTGCACGTCCGTCCGACCCGGTTCGTGCCGTATAGGTCTTCGAGGATCGCGGCCGGGCAGCGATCGTTACGCAGATATTCGCGCATGAGATCGAGATTGCGCTTGGCTGCAAGCCAGCCGACCCGGCGCACGGGCTCGACGCGCGTCTGCCACACCGCCAGTTCGAGGTGGTGATCGTCGATGATTTCGATTTCGAGCCAGTCCCCCTCCTGCTCGATCCGCGGATAGGGCGTGCCGAGGAGCCGAAGAATGCCGGCCCGCGCCATTAAGGCGACGGTGCGCAGGTTCCAGTCGGTATTGGCATCGCCGAACATGTCGATGTCGCGCTCATCGGTCCCTGGCCGCCCGTCGATCCGTACCGCGAAGCGCCCGTTACCAAGGCTAGCCTTACGCGCGAACATGGTCTTCCAGCGGTGGAATCCACGATCAATACTGATGACCTGCTGCGCGTTGATGCGCTCGGCGATCGCCACATCCTTGCCTGTAGGCACGATCAGCGAAATCGCCGCCTTGCCGTCTCGCCCGCCTCGCCCGACCTCCTGATAGAATCGATCTAGCGTCTCGGGGACGCAGGCATGGATGACGCTGCGCGCATGTCCATAGTCGATGCCAAGACCAAAGGCCGAGGTTCCAACCACGATATCGAGCGCCCCGTCGCGCCACTGGCCGACAATCTCTTCGCGCTCGGCGCGCCCGGTCTTGCCGTGGAGCTTGCGCACCCGGCGAAAACCCGCCTCGACCAATCGCGTGTGCCAGGCGTTGGCGGCGGCAACTTCGGTGACATAGAGCACCGCGGGCCGGGGCACGTGATGAAGGGCCTCCAGGACCTGCGCGATACGGCTCGCCTCGTTAGTCAATGGCGCGATCCAATAGTCCGGTTCGGGCCGCAACTGGACCGCCGCCAAGCTTTCAAAATTGCGCTCGGCGCCGAACAGCGAGCGCAAGGTTTCGAGTGAGGAGTCGGTGAGCGTCGCCGACAACATGATCGTGCGCAGCGCCTGCCCGGCCGGCGCCGCCGACAGCAATTCGCGCCGCAGGCCGCTCAACTCCTGGAACTCGGTGCGAAAGCCAGTGCCCCATTGGTCGACGAGATGAGCTTCGTCGATCACCAGCGCGCGGAGCAGGCCCGCCTCGGCCGCACGCCGCAAGGAGCCGCGCAAGCGACCGCAAGCCGCTTCAGGCGAAGCAAAGCAAAGCCCCTGCGTGCCATCTGCGATCCGCTCGGCGATGATACCATTTTGGACGTCGTTGCCTCCCTGAAAGGCAAGCGGCCGCGATAAACCGCACACGTCGACCGCTTCCTGTTCGTGATTGACCCCAAGCGCGACGGTCGGGACGATCACTAGGGTGACGCCGCGGTTTTCCGCCTGGTCGGCGCCGACAAAGCCCACGGTCTGGACCAACTGGAATATCATACTCTTGCCCTCGCCGGTCGGCAGCGCCACGACGAGGCTGCCGCCGGCCGGGGTCGAGAGCGCGGCACGCACCGCGGCGCGCTGTCCCCGGCTGCGATAGGACGTGCGCCCGACCGCGGAGAGCAAAGGATCGCCTTCGCAGCCGGCATTGTTGAACTCGCGGCGTGTCGCCTCGGAGGCGGCGAAGACCTCCACCCCGCCGCCGGCACCAGCCAGCCATGCCGGCGTCCAGCGCTGTATTGTCACCAGACGTGCTTCGCCGGCGGTAGTATTGCGCAGCCCGACCGCATCCCATGCGTCGAACCCATCGAAGCGAGGATGCGACACCCGTAAGACCGGCGAAACCATCGCGCCGCGGCGGACATGCTCGTGCGTCATGGCCTGGCGCAGCAGCACTGCAAGGTCGAGTGCGCTCGCGTGCCGAGCGGGATCGATCAGCGCCCGACGTAGGCGCTCGATTGCTGGCGAGCGGGCCTTCCATTCCGTACCGCTGTTGGTGCAATTCAGCAGATGGCTCAGCTCGACAAAGGCATCATAGCCATCGAGATCAGCCACGGCTGGCTCTCGCCGAAACAGCGTTCCCGAGGATAAAGCACCCCATCGCGTCGAGCCGGATCGACGGCGATTCAATGCTCGGCAGAATCGACTCGATCAGTGCGATATCATCGCGCGCCATCGTATCGCCAGCAAACTGGCGGCGCTGAAGCCGGTATTTGCGGCGCTGCAGATCGCTCGTCGCGAGGGTGGTTGCAGCCATTATCGCCTCCAGGACACCCGGCTGTTCGGACAAAATCTGGCGGGCACCGTCACGCACGCGCCGGCAAACCGCCGGGAACGCGGCGGGATCGATGAACTCGGCGAGGATGTGCGGCCGACTTCCCAGATTGAGGTCGGCGCTCGGTCCCTTGCCGTGACCGCCATAGGGTTTTGACAGKACCGCGAGCAGCGCCGGATCGATGACCGCATCGCCATTGATGTCAATGAACAGGGTCTGTTAGCGCCGGATCGATGACCGCATCGCCATTGATGTCAATGAACAGGGTCTGTT
>NZ_JBFUIF010000034.1:0-45111 GCF_056402015.1 Allobosea sp. P4_C6 | reverse complement strand
CTGCTCGACCAGCTTCTGCAGCAGCTTGGCCACGGCAAGCGGCTCGACGATGCCGTCGACCTTCACCAGGATGCCGCGATCGGCGCCCATCGCCAGACCGGTGCGGATCGTCTCGGCTGCTTGCGCCGGACCGATCGAGACCACCACCACCTCGGTCGCCTTGCCGGCTTCCTTCAGGCGCAACGCCTCTTCCACCGCGATCTCGTCGAACGGGTTCATCGACATCTTCACATTCGCAAGCTCGACGCCCGAACCGTCCGCCTTAACGCGGATCTTCACGTTGTAATCAACCACCCGCTTGACGGGCACCAAGATCTTCATCGTCAGATCACCGTTCAGAAGAGATGCGCCGCGCGCCGCGCCGCCGGAGACGGCTTGATGGCGGCATCGCGGCCCTCGGCTGGAATGCGGACGGACCGTAACGACGCCCGTTTGCGCTTGTCAACGCCATCCAATGCCGGGGCCGAGGGGCAAAAGCGCGCGGCTTCACCCACCGATGGGGCGCCGGCCGAACAGGGGCACGCTGCGGTGGATGAACAGCGGCGTCAGCACTGCTCCGGTGGCGAGACCGCCGAGATGCGCCCACCAGCCGACATTGCCCTGGGTTTCGAACCAGGCGGAACCTGCCTGCAGCAGGATCCAGCCGCCGAGCGCGTACATCGCCGGGACGCGGATCGGGATCCAGTTGAAGGCGACGCCCCAGATGCGGACCTGGGGATAGAGCATCAGATAGGAGGCGATGACGCCGGAAATCGCACCGGAGGCGCCGATCAGCGGCTGCTCCGAATCCGGATACATCCCTGCATGGATGACCGAGCCGCCGAGGCCGCAGAGGAAGAAGAACAGGAGGAAGCGGGCATGACCCATAGCGTCCTCGACATTGTCGCCGAAGACCCAGAGGAACAGCATGTTGCCGATCAGGTGCGCCAGATTGGCGTGAAGCAGCACATTGCTGAACAGCGTCAGCCAGGGCGGCAGATGGGCGAGGCCTTCCGGCAACTGCGCCGTGCCGAACAGGACCGAGGGGATCATCCCGAAGCCCGCCATGATCGCGAGATCGCGCGCCTCCCCGGGCCAGAAGCGCAGCGCGATCTGGGCGCCGATGCAGGCGCAGATCAGTCCGTAGGTGATGTAGGGCGTTCGCATGAAGCGCAGCGGCACGCCGTCATGCAGGGGGACGAACATGTGCGCCTCAGCGGTTCTGGCCGGGCACCCAGAGAACGTCCCCGCCGGCCTTCGCATTGAGAAAGCGGGAGGCGACGAACAGGAAGTCCGAGAGGCGATTGATGTATTTGAGCGCGGGCGCGCCGACTGCTTCGTCTTCCGTCGCGGCGAGTTCGGTCATCAGCCGCTCGGCCCTGCGGCTGACGGTGCGGGCGAGATGCAGATGCGTCGCCGCGGGCGTTCCCCCGGGCAGCACGAAGGAGCGCAGGGGGCTGAGGCTCTCGTTCATCCGGTCGATCTCGGTTTCGATACGGTCGACCTGTGCCTGGACGATCCGCAGCGGCTCGAAGGCGAGGGGCTTGCCGGTCTCCGGCGTGGAGAGGTCCGCGCCGAGGTCGAAAAGATCGTTGCTGACGCGGCCGAGCATGGCATCGACCTCGGCGTCCTCCGCCGCAGCGTGAAGCCGCGCCAGGCCGATGCAGGCATTGGTCTCGTCGACCGTGCCGTAGGCCGCGACCCGCAGGTCGTATTTCGGGCGGCGCGGACCGGCCGTCAGCCCTGTCGTGCCGTCGTCGCCGGTGCGGGTGTAGATGCGGTTGAGCTTGACCATGCCACGCTTATAGCGCGGCGCGGCCGGGACGGAAGCGCGGTTTCCGCGCGGTCCGGCCGCTAAAAAGTATAGCCGAGCCGGGCGCCGATATTGGCCGGCCCGCGCGTGGAGGAGCCGGTCCGGTCGGAACAGCCGGCCGTGCTGTAATGCTCGAGCGTGGTGACGAGACTCCAGCGGTCGGACAGCCTTACGCCGAGAGCCGCGGCCTCGCGCGTTCCGGTGTTGCAGCCGAGGTTGAGGCGATTCTCGGGGACGACCGCGCCGGTCTTGCCGTCGTTCAGGGCAGCGCCGAGGCTGGCCTCGACGAAGACATCCCGCGTGACGTCGAATGTCCAGGTCGCGCCGGCATAGGCGTAGCGCGTGCCGTTCACGTTCAGGCTGGTGCCCAGGTTGAAGCGCGGGATGAAGGCTGCGGCGATGCGGTCCTGCAGCGGGATCAGACGGGGCGTGAGCAGTTCCGCCCCCATGTTCAGCAGTCCGCTCTCGCGCCCCTTGGGATTGGCGAGGCCGGCGCCGATGCGCGCTTCCCAGGCCGGGGCGGGCGCTTCGGTCGCCGGAGCGTAGCTGGAGACGCTGCCGGACAGGGAGCGGGTCTGCGCGGCAGCGGACAAGACGGGCAGGCAAACGGCAAGAAGCAGCAACGCGACGCGAACCATGGGCCTTCGGCGATGAGAGGGCAGGCAGGCGTTAGTGAAGCACACACACTCGTGTCCGGAATGTGGCGGAGCCGCTCGATCCGAGGTCTCGTCCACACCTTCACGTGCTTGAAATTCAAATAATATCAGTCTGTTATGCGAAAGGTCGCAGTCGCGTCAGCCGTTGCGCCACCAGAGCACGATGACGATGAGAATGATGGCGACGAACTGCAGCACGACGCGCAGCCGCATCAGCCTCTGCGAGGTGTTGGCGCTGCCGCCCCGCAGCATGTTGACGAGGCCGAGCAGCAGCACGATGGCGACGGCGCCGACAGCCACGGAAACGAGAGTGTTCGAAAACGTCATGGGAGACAGCCTCTAGAACGGCGCTTGAGCATTGGCCAGCGGCGTGACGTCGCGAGGCGGATCGAGCGGCTGGATCAGCTCGTCGCAGCGCTTTGCGCGAGGGCGCGGCCGCGCACCTGCTGCGACAGGTCGTCGGCGAGCGCCCGGCTGAGTGCCGGCAGCCCTTCGAGCAGATCGGGAACGAAGGCCTGGGAGGGCGGCTGCCGCTTCGGCAGGGCATGGAGGGCGGCGGCCATGACGAGCGGATCGCGCTCGCCTTCGCCGGTCTGGGAGGGGTCGCAGAGCATTTCGATCAGGCTGAGCTCATCGGCGCGCTGCGCGCGGATCGCCTGTTCGAGGCGCGGCTTCACGCGCGGCACGATCAGGGCCGGTTTGTCGAAGGAGAGGATCTCGCAGAAGGTGTTGTAGCCGCCCATCGCCACGACGCAGTGCGCGCGATTCATCAGCAATTCGAGACGGGGCTCGAAGCCGAGCCCTTCCAGCTTCGGGTTCCGGGCGATCCGCTCGGCGAAATCCTTGCGCTTCTCGCGGGACATGAACGGCCCGAAGACGATCAGCGCCGGAAGCGCGATGGTCGGGTCGGCCTCATAGGCCGAGATCACCCAGTCGATCACGCCGGCACCGTCGCCGCCGCCGCCGGGCGTGACGAGGATGAAGGGCTGCTTGGTGATCCGCGGGTAGCGGTTGGGCGGCATCGGACTTGGGACGGCGCGCTTCAGATAACCCAGATAGCGGGTCTTCTCGGCGAAGCGATCCTGATCCGGCAGGCCGGCGAGCGGCTGATAGATATCCTCGAGCCCGTAGACGAAAATGTCGTCATAGATGGTGTCGAGCGCTTCGAGGGCGCCGCTGTGACGCCACTCTTCCAGCAGCGTCGCGGGATCGTCGAGGACATCGCGGAGACCCAGAACGATGCGCGCGCCGCGGCGGCGCAGGATGTCGAGCGACGGCTTCAGTTCGCCGCGCAGGCCGACGGGTTCCTTGTCGACGATGACCACATCGGGGTCGAAGGACAGTACGGTCTGCTTGATGATGTCGGAGCGGAGGCGGAGCGTGTCGCTCAGATCGAGATTGAGGTGGTGCGGCTCGTAGCGGCCGTCGCTCTGCTTCTCGATGCCGGGAATACGGACATAGTCGATGCCGTCGCCGAACTGGAAGCTCGAGACCACCGAGGAGCCGGAAACAATGATGACCGAGATGTGCGGGAAGCTCGCGATCAGCGCATTGGCGATGGCGCGGCAGCGGCGGATATGGCCGAGCCCGAAGGTATCGTGGCTGTAGATCAGCACGCGCGGAGCATGCGAACTGCGCGGGGCCCTTTCGGCTCCGGCCAGATCGACGACGTTGGAAGACATCGGACGCCGCCCCCCACAAAGGCCAGACGACCTCTTGGCGAGGACGAACGCAGCTGCAGACAATTCTAAGGGGCTTATAGCGCGGCGATCTCTGTCTACCAAGCCCGGCCTGCCGCTTCGCGCAGTGATTACATCGGCTGATGCGAAGCGACTGCGACGGGGGAAAGGAGCGTGGCCGGATCGGCCAGGCGGATGGCGGGATGAGCGGCGGCAAGACGCAGGACATCGTCGAGGACGGCCCAGGCGTTTTCGTCGTGATCGCGGTGATGGAGAAGCAGGCCGAGCGTGGCCGTCCGCTCCGAGCCGCTTTCCCGCATCCCCGTGAGCAGCGCGGCGATTTCAGGCAGGAGCTCGTCCGGACGGCGCCCGATGCGGCCGCCATGCCAGTCCATCACATCGACATGCGTATTGAGCAGCCGGGGGCCGCCCGCCGGGCCGTGGCGATAGCCGCGAAAGCAGGACAATCCGGAAAAGCCCAGGCTGCCGAGGCGGGCGGCGTGGCCGGGGTCGATACGATTCCATGGCGGCACGAAGATCGGCAGGGTATCGCTGCGGATCAGGTCGTGGAGACGGTCGCGCCCCTGCGCGATCTCGCCGTCGACGATCTGCGCCTCGCGCTCGATGCCGAATTCCGACTTCTTGGCGCCTCCAGGGGCATGATCGCGATGCCAGACGCCGTGCTGGCAGGGGCGCAGCAGGGGCATTGCGCGCAAGGCCGAAGCGAGGGCCGGTTCGGCCAGCATCGGAATGACGGCCAGCAGCACGTGGGCGCCATGGCGCTCGGCCAAACCCGAGAGCCGCGTCAGCGCCCGGCTCGGGGCGATCGCGTCGTCGTCGCGGAGCCAGATTCGGAGCTGCCGGCCGGCAAACTGCCAGTTGTCGAGCTCCTGCGAGAGTGCCTGCCAGTGCGTTTCGCTCATGATGCCGCAGGCCTGACGGCTTTGAGCTTTTCGAGGCGGTGACGACAGGCAAGGTCTAGACCCTCGGCGAGCGTCCCGGCGGCGCGCGCCGTCGTGCGCTCCTCCAGCACGAAGCGCCGCGCGGCCGTTCCCATCCGCTCGCGCCGGCCCTTGTCGCGCAGCAGCGCGGTGAGGGCGTCGGCGAAGGCCGCCTCATCGCCTTCTGGAGCCAGGAGCGCCGTCTGCCCCGCCATGACGGTCGCGGATACGCCGCCGCTGTCGAAGGCGACGACGGGCAGCCCCACCGCCTGCGCCTCGAGATAGACCAGGCCATAGGCCTCACGCATGCCCGGCCAGACGAAGATGTCGTGCCTTGCCAGCTCGTCGAGGGCCTGCTCGCGCGGAATCAGGCCGAGCCAGTCGATGCGACCCGGCGGCAGGTCGGCGAAGGCCTGCTCGATCTCGGCTCTCTGGCGGCCATCGCCAACGATGCTCAGCCGCCAATCCTCGCCGGGGATGCGGTGGAGAATGCGGGCGAGCGCCAGATAGCTGGCCTGCTTCGTGCCCTCCCGCATCATGGCGATGGTGATCAGGCGCGACGGGCCGGCATGGTCGCGCGGCCGCGGAGGCTCGTTCTCGAACGCGATGAAGGGCGGGAGCTCAAGCAGGGCGGTGCCGGGCTGGCGCCAGGGCTCGAGGCCCTGGCGATCGCGGTCGGTGAAGTAGAAATGGACATCACCTGCCGAGAGGCCGCGACGGACGATCTCGGTCTGGGCGCTCCACTCGTCGAAGGCACGCCGTTCGGAGTCGCTCGCCTCCGCCGTGACATAGGGGATGTCGAGGGCGGCCGCGATCTCGGGGCCGAGCAGGTCCGGCGCGCGGTAGTAGTTGTGATAGGTGAACCAGAGATCGGGGCGTGGCGCGCCGGCGCGGTAGCCTGCCAGCAGGCCTTCGCGCAGCCGTTGCGCCTCGTCGCAATGATGATCGAAGCAGCTCCGCTCCGCGCTGCGCATATAGCCTCGCCTCGTCCGGACGGGCTCGACGGCGTGACCCAGCATCTCCAGTGCGGCGACGAGCTGGCGCGCCATGCGCCGGTCGCCGGAGACGCCGCCATCGTCGAACAGGTTGAGCGGGGTGTGGAATGCGATGCGCAAGATGGTTCTGCGAAAGGCGATCGATCAGCGATAGGGATCGGCTGCATCGCGCAGGCCGTCGCCGAGGAAGTTGAAGGCGAGGATGATCACGATCACGGGCACGACCGGATAGAGCAGCCAGGGATAAAGCGCCACCACGTTGATGTTCTGCGCCTCATTGAGCATCACGCCCCAGCTGGTGATCGGGGGCCTGAGTCCGAGGCCGAGGAAGGAGAGCGCGGTTTCGCCGAGAATGGTCTTCGGGATGGTGATCGTCGCCGAGGCGATGAGATGGCTCATGAAGCCCGGAACGAGATGCAGGCCGATGATGCGGGCGGGCTTCGCGCCCATCAGCTGGGCGGCGACGACATAATCCTCTTCGCGCAGCGACAGCAGCTTGGAACGGACCGAGCGCGCGAGTCCCGTCCAGTCCATCAGGCCGAGGATGATGGTGATGCCGAAATAGACCACCAGCGGGCTCCATGACGGCGGCATGATCGAGGCGAGCGCCAGCCAGAGCGGGATATGCGGCAGCGACTGCACGATCTCTATGATGCGCTGGACGACGAGATCGACACGGCCGCCGTAATAGCCGGCGATGCCGCCGATGATGACGCCGAGGACGAAGGAGACGGAAACGCCGAGCAGGCCGATGGAGAGCGAGATCCGCCCGCCATAGAGGATGCGCGAGAGCATGTCGCGGCCCAGCCGGTCGGAGCCGAGGAAGAAGAAGGTGCCGTCCTTCGGCGGGCAGACCAGGCGCAGATTGCCCGGGATCATGCCCCAGAACATGTAGCTGTCGTCGCCGCGGCAGAAGAAGCGCAGCTTCTGCGGGCGCGTGTCGTCGACTTCGTATTCGCGCTTCAGGTTCTCCATGTTGAGCTGCATCTTGTACGGGTAGACGAACGGCCCGATGAAGCTGCCTTCATGGAAGAGATGCACGCTCTGGCTGGGCGCGCGGATGAAGTCGGTATTGYGCGTCGTGTAGTGATAGGGCGCGAGGAATTCGGCGAAGGCCGCCATCGCGTAGATCACCAGGATGACAAAGGCGGAGATGACCGCGAGCTTGTGCTTGCGGAACTTCCACCACATCAGCTGCCATTGCGAGGCGAGGTAGACCCGCTCCTGCTCCGGCGTCATGTGCTCGGTGGCATAGGGCTCGAACGGCGCGGTCGAGGCCGCGTGCGGCAAGGGCGCGCCGTCCGGGGGGAGCGTACTGAGCGAGTTCGCCGTCACTTGGTCGCAGTCCCCTGCAGGCGGATTCGCGGATCGAGGATGGCGAGCGCGATATCTGAGATCAGCACGCCGATCACGGTCAGGAAGGACAGGAACATCAGGAAGGAGCCGGCGAGATACATGTCCTGGCTTTGCAGCGCCCTGATCAGCAGCGGGCCGGTGGTCTGCAGTGACAGCACGATGGCGACGACCTCGGCGCCAGAGACGATCGAGGGCAGGATGTCGCCGATGTCCGAGATGAAGAAGTTGAGCGACATGCGCAGCGGATATTTCCGCAGCGCCTTGCCGGGCGGCAGGCCCTTGGCGCGGGCGGTGACGTAGTACTGCTTCTGCAACTCGTCGAGCAGGTTGGCGCGCAGCGCCCGGATCATGCCGGCGGTGCCGCCGGCGCCGATGATGATGACCGGGATCCAGAGGTGCTCCAGCACGGATCTGAGCTTGGCCCAGCTCATCGGCTGGTTGAGGTAGTGGGGGTCGACGAGCCCGCCGATCGAGGTGCCGAACCAGACATTGGCGAAATACATGAAGACCAGCGCCAGCAGGAAATGCGGCACCGCGAGGCCGATGAGCCCGATGAAGGTCAGCCCGTAATCGCCCCAGCTATATTGATGCGTGGCCGAGTAGATGCCGATCGGGAATGCCACGACCCAGGTGAAGATGATCGTGGCGAAGGAGACCAGCATCGTCAGCAGCAGGCGATCGCCGACGATCTCCCTGACCGGCCGCTGATACTCGAAGGAATAACCCATATCGCCCTGGAGCAGGCCCGTGACCCAGCGGAAATAGCGTTCGACGGGGGGCCGGTCGAAGCCGTATTCCTGTTTCAGGAACTCGATGCGGCTCATATCGGCCTTTTCGCCCTGGGCCTGCATCTCGGCCGCGAGGGTCTCGAAATAGTCGCCCTCGGGCAGGTTGATCACAGTGAAGATCAGCGCGCTGGTGACCAGCAGCGTCGGGATCATGATCAGGATGCGCTTGAGGATGTAGCGAAACAGCACGGATCAGCCCTTGGTCGCTTGCCGATCGGTCTCTGGCCGGTCGAACCAGAAGGTGTCCGGCATGTAGCGGCCGATGAAGGCGCCGGGCTCGAAGCTGTAGAGACCTTTGTCCGGCACGTTGCGCAGGTCGCGGGAGACGACGATCGGCTGCAGCGTGCTGTTGATGACGCCGATGGTAAACACCTGCTCGGCGTTGATCACCAGCATCTTGCGCCAGATCGCGCGGCGCTGGTCGCGCGTCGAGCTCATGCGCCATTCCTCGTAGAGCCGCACCAGCTCGTTCGCTTCGGGCACGGCCGGCCGTTCGCCCTCGCGGCCGCTGCTCTCGATGAACTGCCCCCAGCGCGGCCACTGGAACTGCGCCGAGGATGTCGGAGCCAGCGCGTCGGGCTCCATGTCCGAGGTGACGAGGGCGTTGTCCATGCCGGCCCAGGCCGACATCACGGTCTGGCCGGCGACGATGCGGCGGCGGAAGACGTCGCGCTGGGTGGAGCGCGGATAGATCTTCATGCCGACATTGAAGAAGTCCTGCTTGAGCAGATCGAGGATGTCGGTCTCCTCGGTGTTCTCGCCTGCCGTCTCGATGGTGAATTCGAGCCTGCGGCCGTCCGAGAGCAGGCGCACGCCGTCGTCGTCGCGCTTCGTCAGGCCGATCTCGTCGAGAAGCCGGTTTGCCAGCGCCGGATCGTGCTGGGTCCAGAGCGAGGCGAGAGTGGCGTCGTAGAGCGGGCTCTCGGGCAGGGCCGTGTTGCCGCTCTCCCTCGCAAGCCCGAAGAAGATGACCTTGTTGACGTCCGCCCGGTTGATCGCGACCGAGATGGCGCGGCGATAGCGGACATCGCGGTTGAGGTCGCGCCAGACCGGGTCGATGGCGTTCAGGTTCGGCATCAGGGAGAAATAGGCGCCCTCTGCCCGCTTCCAGAGCTTGACCTCGAAGTTCATCCGTTTCGAGGCCTCCTTCAGGAAGGTGTAGTTGTCGAAGCGGAGATAGCGGGCCTGCAAATCGGCCTCTCCGGCGGCGGCCTTGGCCGGGATCAGCGAACTCGTCCCAATCGTCAGCGTGACCTGATCGGCATAGGGCAGTTGCCGTCCCTTCTCGTCGACGCGATGGAAGAAGGCGTTGCGCTCGAAGACGAACTGCTCGGCCGGCAGCGGCGTGGTGTTGCGCCAGGGCTCCAGCGTCGGCAGCTTTGGGTTCTCCGGCCGATACATGCGCGACAGGCGTTCGTGCAGCGCGCCCCAGTCGCGGACGCGGTTCTCCTTGATCCGCTGGGCCAGCTCGTGCTTGGCCGCATGGCGCTCATGGAACTGCTTGAGATAGGCCGAGGGCATGAAGATGTAGGTAGGCTGTGCCCCTGCCAGGGCCGGCAGAAAGATCGGGTTGGGCGCATCCCAGCTGTAGCGGACTTCGGTGGGGCTCAGCACCTCGAAGAGAGGCGCGTTGCCGCCCGCGAGCAATGCCTGCGGCGGGCCGCCGGGCGAGAGGCGCTGGTTGTTGGCGATATCTTCCCACCAATAGCGGAAATCCTCGGTGGTGAAGGGCGAGCCGTCGGACCAGCGGTGCCCGGCGCGCAGGCGCAGCGTGAAGATACGGCCGTCCTGGACTTCGCAGCTCTCGAGCACGTCCGGCACCAGCTCGAGATTGTCGTCGTAGACCATCAGGCGCGTATAGCCGTAGAGCGTCATCATCCGGACGTCGCGCTGGTCGCCCATCAGCATGCGGATGTTGCCGCCGTGGCGGCCCGGGGTGCGCCCGAGCTTTTCAAGCTCGATGATGCGGGGAGGGGCGGGCAGGCGCTGCGCCACCGGCGGCAGCGAGCCGGCCGCGACCTTGTCGGCGAAGAAGCGGCTGTCGATCGGCGCGGGCGGGTTCTGCTGGGCGAGCGGGCGGCGCGGCAGCGCGGTCGCGGCCAGGGCGGCCGTACCCAGGAGCAAGGCGCCGCGGCGCGTCGTCTTCGGATGGCGCGAGGTCATGGGACCATCTCCCGGACATCGGCATTGGGCCGCGCGAGGACGTAATGACCCTCGCCGAGCGGCAGATGTGTCAAGGCAGAGGCATCGGAGCCGACCCGGAAGGCGTTGCCCCAATGGCTGTCGTCGGAGGCACCGCCCGGGGCGGCGAGCTTGAAGTCGAGCTTGCGGTCGAGATCGGCGAAGGGCACCGAGCGCAGCAGCGCCTTGGTGTAGGGGTGGACGGGGCGGGTGAAAAGCGTGTGGCGCGGCGCCAACTCGACGATGTGGCCATTGGCCATCACCGCGATACGGTCCGCCATGTAGTTCACCACAGCGAGATTGTGGGAGATGAACAGGAAGGTCAGCCCCCGCTCGGCCTGAAGGTCCTTGAGCAGGTTGAGGATCTGGGCCTGGACGGAGACGTCGAGCGCCGAGACGGGCTCGTCGCAGATGATCAGTTCCGGATCGAGCGCGAGGGCGCGGGCGATGCCGATGCGCTGGCGCTGGCCGCCGGAGAAGGAATGCGGATAGCGGTTCAGGAAGCGGACATCGAGCCCGACATCCTGCATCAGCGACTTGACGCGCTCGTCCTGCGCCGCCGAGTCGCCCCGGTCGTGGATGGCCAGCGGTTCGCGCAGGATGTTCATCACCGTCATGCGCGGCGAAAGCGACGAGACCGGGTCCTGGAAGATCATCTGGATGCGCGGGCGGAAGTCGCGCAGCGCCTCGCCCCGGAGCCCGAGCACGTCGACTCTTTCCTGGCCGTCGTCGAAGATCACCTCGCCGGAATCGGCGGTGACCGCGCGCATGATGATCTTGCTGACCGTCGTCTTGCCGCAGCCGCTTTCCCCTACCAGCCCGAGACACTCGCCGCGGCGGATGTCGAAGCCGACATTGTCGACTGCCTTCACCGTGCTCAGCGTGCCCTTGCCGAAGAAACTGCGCGAGCCGGTGACATAGGTCTTGTGGAGATTGCGGACGCGCAGCAGCGGGGGGCTGTCGGAAGCCGGCCGAGCCTCCGGGCGAGGGGCCGCCACGGGCCGGGCCCTGGCCTCGCGCAGTGCGACGAGGCGCTCGCCCTCCTGCATGTCAAAATGCGGCGAGGCGTTGAGCAGCGCCTTGAGATAGGGGTGGCGCGGGCGGCGGAAGATGTCCTCGACCGGGCCGCGCTCCATGATCTCGCCGTGGAAGATCACCACCACCTCGTCGGCCATGTTGGCGACGACGCCGAGATCGTGGGTGATGAGCAGGATCGCCATGCCCATCTCGGCCTGGAGATCGCGCATCAGATCGAGCACCTGGGCCTGGATGGTGACGTCGAGCGCCGTGGTCGGCTCGTCGGCGATCAGCAGCGCCGGCTGGCAGATCAGCGCCATGGCCAGCATGGCGCGCTGGCGCAGGCCGCCCGACAGCTCGAAGGAATAAAGCCCGTAGGCGCGGTGCGGATTCTTGAAGCCGACGCGCTTCAGCATGGCCTCGATCAGCCCGCGCGCCTCGGCCTTCGGCATCGGCCGATGCAGCTGCAGGGCCTCCTCGATCTGGTTGCCGATGGTGTGGACCGGCGAGAGCGAGGACATCGGCTCCTGGAAGATCATGCCGATGCGTCCACCGCGCAGCGCCCGGATCTCCGGCCCTTCGGAGGGCAGGGCGGCGATGTCGATCACCGTCTCGGGCGCCAGCGGGTCGCGGAACAGGATCTCGCCACCGGTCACAGCGCCGGCGCGGGGCAGCAGGCCCATGATGGCCTGCGAAATCACCGATTTGCCGGAGCCGGACTCGCCCACCAGCGCGACCGTCTTGCCGGCCGGCACGCGCAGGCTCGCCCCCTTCACCACCTCGCGGTCGAGGCCATGAACGGTGAAGCCGATACGCAGATCACTGATGCGCAGAATATCCATGATCGAACTGACGACGCCCCGGAACCGTCCGCTTTTTACGTGACGTCACTAGACGTCGAAAGTTCCGCCTTGCCAACGAGTTTCGACAAATCCGGTCATTCGAGCGGGCATTGCCCGAGGCGGATGACATCGCTGCAACGGGGTCCGCGACGGAAGTCGTCGTAGCTGACGCTCCAAGGCAAGTGTGCCGGCGCACGATAGGGACCGAACTTGAAGTACTGGTTCGTATCGAGGCCGGGGCCGCTATGGCCGATATGTCCGCGTATCGTCACGATCCGCACGCCGTCCGCCATGACGTCGACATGTCCATTCCCTCGAGGGCCAGGCTGCGAGCGGATGACGAAATCGATCCAACCCTTCTGCGCGGGAGGTAGATCGGCATGGTGCGTGACCTGGATGTCCGGCGCGCAGGCGTTGAAATAGCTGGGATAATTCTCCCGCACCGCGCCGGCTTCTATCGCCACCAGAGCGCGTGTCTGACGGGCCTGCGGGCGGTCCAGCACGAGCGCTTCGCCGTGGCGGCAGCCATCCCGTCTTTCCGGGCCTCCGATCGGATAAGAGGGCACGCGGTCCGTCTCGACGGTGATGCCGAGGCTCTCCCGGTAGAGCCTGATCGCAAGGAACGGCGAATAATCGCCCTCTGCCATCGGAACGATCTCGCGCTTCCACTGCGCGATCACATATCTGCGATCATCCTGCGGCAGCGGGTCGTCGAGGCGTAGCGCAAGTCCGTACCAGACCGTGCTGCGATAGGGGACCAGAACCTCGGGGCGTTCCCAGACCTCGGCCCGCTCGCTGCAACCAATGGTCTGGGGCAGGCAAGCCCCCGTCGCCGTGAGACTCAAGGCGCCCGTGCCGCGAAGGGGCGCGGAATCTCCGAAAACGACCCGGCCCGCGCGCTGCTCGAAGTTCTGCTTGTAGAAAAGCCCGCCTTCGGGCGCGAAACCGGTTTGGTCGAAGCCGTCATGCAGCAGGATGGAGGCGTTGTCGGGCGTGGTCTCCGGCTGTGCAGAGCCGGCGGGCGCGGCAAGGATCGCGGCGACGGCGCAGATGACGGCGGCGCAGCCACGGGCCGCGCGGAACGATAGACGGCTCACTTCTCCCCCCGGATGCCGCCCGGACCGGGCGGCCACCCAAGGTGGCCCGCATTGCACTCTGCCGCAACCTCACCACATATGGTCGCTTTCAGGGGTTCGGCCCCGGCATGACAACGCCACCGGCGTTCGCGACAGGATTGCCCTTTGGAATCCAACCTCTTCCGTTATATCTGGCAGAAGAGTCGCGGCGAGCAGATCATCGTCCTGCTGATCATCGTTGTCTCGATCCCCTTCAACTGGGCCTCGTTCGACGTCCCCAAGCGGATCGTCAACGACGCCATCCAGGGCGGGGCTTTCAGGAACGGCAAGACGACGGCCACCTTCATGGAGTTCACCCTCCATCTGCCATCGTGGCTGGGCGGCGCGAGCTACAAGATATCCGAGGGCTTCCAGGTCGGTCAGGTCGGGCTTCTCATGGGGCTCTCCAGCTATTTCCTGCTGCTGGTCCTGATCAACGGCGCCTTCAAATACATCGTCAACGTCCGCAAGGGCATCCTCGGCGAACGCATGCTGCGGCGCATGCGCTACGACCTGTTCAGCCAGCTGATGCGCTTCCGCCCTGAGGAGATCCGGGCCGTCAAGCCGGCCGAGATCGCCAGCATGATCAAGGACGAGGTCGAGCCGATTGGCGGCTTCGTCGGCGACGCCTTCATCCAGCCGGTCTTCCTGCTCAGCCAGGCCTTGACCGCCCTTGCCTTCATCATGGCGCAGAGCTTCTGGCTGGGGTCGATCGCGCTGCTGATCGTGCTGGCGCAGGCGATCATCATCCCGATTCTGCGCCGGGAGCAGCTACGGCTGGGCCGCGAGCGCCAGATCGCCTCGCGCCAGCTCGCAGGCAGGATCGGCGAGATCGTCGATGCCGGGCCGATGATCCAGGGGCATGGCGCGACAGCCTATGTCCAGTCCGACATCGCGGGGCGGCTTGGGCGCCTCTTCGACATCCGCTACGCGCTCTACAAGCGCAAATTCGCGGTCAAGTTCCTGAACAATCTGCTGGCTCAGGTCACGCCGTTCTTCTTCTATGCGATCGGCGGCTATTTCGCGCTGCAGGGGCGCCTCGACATCGGCCAGCTCGTGGCGGTGATCGCGGCCTATCGGGACCTGCCGCCGCCGATCAAGGAGCTGATCGACTGGGACCAGCAGCGCAACGACGTGACGATCAAGTACGATCAGGTCATCTCCCAGTTCAACAGTGACGACACGCTCGTCCTCGACGAGGCAAATGGCTGCTCGCCCCTGCCGCCCAAGGGCGAGATCCGGCTGGAAGCCGTGCAGATGCTGGACAATCGCAGCCAGCCGCTGCTCACGCCGCTTTCGTTCAGCCTGCAGCGCCCGGGCATCGTCGCGGTCATCGGGCCGCATGGCGGCGGCCGGGACATGCTCGGCCGTATCCTCGGACGGCAGGCGACGAACTATACCGGTCGCGTCGTCATAGACGGCGAATTGCTCGCCGACATGTCGGTCGAGCGGGCCAGCCATCTCATCGGCTATTCGGGCGACGAGGCCGAGGTCATCGCCGGGACGATGCGCGACAACATCCTGTTGCCGTTGAGGCGGCGCCGGCCGAACCTCAAATCCGAAGGGCCCGTCTCGACCGAGGAGCATCGCCGTTTCGTCGAGGCGGTTCGCTCGGGCAACTCGCCGTTTCCGTTCGAGGCGGACTGGACGGATTATGAGGGCGTCGGGGTCGCCGATGCAGCCGAGCTCGCGGCGCGGGTGCGCGAGCTGCTCGACGTATTCGGCTGCACACGGGACGTGTTCGAGCTCGGCCTGGGAGGCAAGGTGATGCCGCCGGTGAGCGAGCAGGCGACCGAGCGCATCATCACCGCCCGGCGCGTCGTCGCGGCGGAGCTGGAGCGCATCAAGCTCGGCGGGCTGATCGAGCCCTTCGTGCTCGATCGCTACAACCGGAACGCCTCGATCGCCGAGAACCTGATCTTCGGAACGCGGACCAGCGCCCGGTTCGACAATGCGACGCTGCTTTTCGAACCCTATGCCCACTCGATCCTCAAGGCGGAGGCCCTCGTCGAGCCGTTGGCCGAAATGGGCGGGCGGATCGTCGCCACGGTCGTCGAGATCTTTGCCGGCCTGCCCCAGGGCCATGCGCTGTTCGAACGCTATTCCTTTGGGGAGAACTTCGATTTCGAGCGCCTGAACGAATTGGCGGATATCCTGGCCAAGCACGATATGCGGAGCCCGCTTGACCAGGAGACGGAGCGTGACCTGGTGGCGCTGGCGCTCGGCTATATCGAGCCGAAGCACCGGTTGAACCAGATCGACGAACGGCTCGAGCGCCGCATCCTCAGGGCGCGCGAAAGCTTCCGCAAGCATCTGCCGGCGGATGCCGCTGCCGATGTGGATTTCTATGCTCCGGACAAGGTCATGCTCGGCGCGAGCGTCCGCGACAACCTGATGTTCGGCCGCATCGGCTACGGCATTCCCGATGCCGGCCGCAAGGTGGCGGAGATCGTGCTGCAGGCGCTGGAGCGCTCGGGGCTCGGGGAGGCGCTCTATCGTCTCGGGCTGGATACCGAGAGCGGCATCCGCGGGCGTTATCTGCCGACGCGGCTGCTGCACGCCATTCCCCTGGTTCAGGCCCTGGTCAAGGCGCCGCAGATCGCCGTTCTCGACATCTCGGCCCTGCTGGCGATCTCCGACGAGCCGGAGAAGATCGTCGCCCGGCTGCGGAGCTATTGCGCTGGAATGACGCTGTTTCTTCTGTTGGGAGATGCTACTCTCGTCGAGGATGTTCCGATGCAGGTCGTGTTCCACGGCGCGACCGGCACGGTCGAAGCGGGTGGGGCGCCCGAGGCTGCCAACGATGCCGACGACCTGGCATCGCGCTTCGCGGATGCCCGGCGAATGGAGGCGCGATCATGAGTCTGGAAACCGATCTCAGCTGCCTGCGCGGCCTGCCGCTGTTTCGCGACATGCCCGCTTCGCGGCTCAAGCTCGTCGCGCTGATGGGCGAAAGACTGCATTTCGAGGCGGGCGCGACGCTGATCAGCCAGAAGGATCGGCTGGACGGCGTCTACGTCATTCTCGAGGGCGAGGTCGAATTCTCGCAGCCGCGCGAGGATGGCGAGGGGCGGCGGTTCCAGAAGGACGCCGGCAGCATCACCGGCGACGTGTCGCTGCTCAGCGGCCAGCCCTTCATCGGCACGGTCAGTGCGCGGACGCCGGTTCTGGCGCTGAGGATTCCGAAGGATCTGTTCTTCGAACTGCTCCACACCGTGCCGGAATTCAGCCTCGCGGTCTGTCGCGACCTGGCCGAGCGCGTCCATCGCCTCGCCAGCGTGCTGCTCCGCGAGCACGAAACCGTTTGATGAGGTCGGGCGTCGCATGAATCGGCCAACAGCCGCCGGTACGCAGCGCACGGGCACGGCCCGGAGCGGCATGGGCGCAAGCATGGACCAGGTCTCGTCCTGGAGCCGGGACATCCGGCTGATTTCGGGCCTGATCCTGCTCGCCTTCGCGACGACGCATTTCCTGAACCATGCCGTGGGCATCCTCGGGGTCGGGGCCATGGAGCGCGTGCAGGACTGGCGCTACGGCCTGTGGCACTCGTGGCTGGGCTCGGTCCTGCTCTACGGTGCGCTCGTGGTCCACCCGCTCTTCGCGCTGCTGCGCGTGGTCCAGCGCCGCACCTTCAAGATGCCGGTGCGCGAGATGCTGCAGATCGCGCTCGGCCTCGCCATCCCGCTCCTGCTCGTCGACCACATCATCAGCACGCGCGTGATGGGCATCTATTTCGGTGTCGATGAGACCTACCACGCCGTGCTGCGCCGGCTCTGGCCCGATCGTGCCGTGCTGCAGTCGCTGCTGCTGCTGCTGGTCTGGACGCACGGCATGATCGGCATCCACTTCATGCTGCGCTCGCGCGACGCCTACCACCACTGGCGTGATCCGTTTCTGCTGGTCTCGATCCTGATACCGATCCTCGCATTGATCGGATTCATGGTCGCGGCGCGAGAGGCCGAGCGGATGGCGCTGCCGCCGGAATTCGTCACGGACGCGCAGCGGATGATGTTCGACCGTGACGTGATGTGGGGCAAGGGGGGCTTCTACGGGCTGGTCTGCGCCTTCGTGCTGTTCGTCGGCATTCGTGAGATCCGGGTGCGGACGACGCGCCAGATCACCGTGCGCTTCGTCGGCCATGGCACGCGCCGGCTGGCGCCGGGGCCGACGGTGCTCGAGATGTTCCGCCGTTTCGGCATTCCGCATGCGGCGCTCTGTGGCGGACGGGCGCGTTGCGCCACCTGCCGCGTGCTGGTGATGGACGGCAACGAAAGGCTGCCTGCGCCGGGGATGAACGAGGCCCGGCTGCTGCGGCGCATCTCTGCGCCTGAAGGCGTCAGGCTCGCCTGCCAGATCAGGCCGCATGACGATCTGCAGGTGCAGATCCTGCTCGCATCTCGGCTGAACGCCACCGGGGCGCGGCCGCTGCAGCCCGACGACGCCATCAACAAGCGCGGCCTGACGGTCGTGGTCGCCGATCTCAGGGCCTTCTCGGCGCTCTCGGAGCGGCAATTGCCGCGCGAGCTCATCGGCCTGCTGAACCGGTTCTTCGACGAGATGAGCCAGGCCATCACAGCCCATGACGGACGCATCGACGCTTTCTATGGCGACGGCTTCATGGCGGTGTTCGGGCTGGAAGGATCGCAGGCGCGCGGCGCACAGGCGGCGATCAATGCCGCGGCGGACATCGTGCGGGCTGTTGAGGCGCTCAACCGCGAGTTCGGGGCGGCGCTGCCCCTGCCGCTCAGGATCGGCATCGGCATCCACACCGGCGATGCCATCACAGGCGCGGTCGAGAACGACAATCTCGGCCGGCGCGAGATCACGGTCGGCGAGACGGTGATGATCGCGAGCCAGCTCGAATCGGCCACGCGGCGGGTGCTGGCGGATGTCGTGGTCTCGGAGGATACGATCCGGACCACCGGGCGCAGCTATGCCGGCACGGTGCCGCTCAAGATCGCGATCAAGGGACGCGAGAAATCGCTCACCGCCTATGGCTTCGCCAGCGCGCCTGAAGTCGCGCGCCGCAAGCGCGATGACGCTGCGAACGCCGCGATGCCGATGCCGGCCGCTGCGAAGCCCGCGGATGAGGCGACCGAGGCCGTGGAGGTGGCGGAAGTGGCGACCGAGCCGGAGGCAACTCCGCGCGATTGAGCGGGTATGCGAGGCTGGCCTTTGCCGAAGCTGCTGCCTATGGTCCCGCCGAGCTTTGCCGACAACGACGGAACCATGAAGCCCGAACCGCCTTGCGAGGCCTTCCACGACCTGCTGCGCGGTATGGCTGCGCTGTCCGGCAACCGCATCGTCGCCGATATCGCGCGCCTGTACGGCAAGGGTGCGCCGCCCGATCTTTCGATCGCTTGCAATCACAAGCAGATCGCGTCGAAGCAATGGCTGGTCGAAGCACTGGCCGAGCATTATCCGAAGCCTGCCGGCCCGATCTGGGTGCTCGGGGCCTGGTATGGCGTGCTCGGCGCGATGCTGCTCGACGATCCCAGGCTCGCCATCGATCAGGTGGTGAGCCTCGATGTCGATCCGAGCTGTGCCGAGGTGGCGAAGACCCTGAACCATCGGCACGTCGGTTCCGGACGCTTCCGGGCCGTGACGGCCGACATGATGACGATGGATTTCGGGGCGCAGTCCCCGGCGCCGGGGCTCGTCGTCAATACGAGCTGCGAGCATCTCGCGGATGTGCCTGGCTGGGTCGCGACGCTGCCGGCCGGGTTGCCGCTCGTACTGCAATCGAATGACTATTATCGCGAGCCCGATCACCGTAGCTGCGTGCCCTCGCTCGATGCCTTTCGCGAGCAGGCGGGGCTTGCGGAGATCTGGTTCGCCGGGGCGCGGCCGACGAAGAACTACACGCGTTTCATGCTGATCGGCCGGCGATGAGCACGGGCGCTGTACCGCGTGTCGCGGTGGCGATGAAGGGCTATCCCCGGCTCTCCGAAACGTTCATCGCGCAGGAATTGCTCGGGCTGCAGCAGCGCGGCCTCGCCTTCGAGATCTGGTCGCTGCGGCATCCGACAGACGCCGCCAAGCATCTGATGCACGGCCAGATCGCCGCTCCGGTGCGCTATCTGCCGGAGTATCTGCATGACGAGCCGGGGCGCGTGGCGCGCGGCATTCTCAATGCCGTCTCGCGTCCTGGCTTCCTGCGGTTGTTGCCGGCCTTCCTGCGCGATCTCGCGCGCGACAGGACGCGCAATCGCCTGCGCCGCTTCGGCCAAGCCTGCGTGATGGCGCGCGAGCTGCCACCGGATATCCGGCATCTGCATGTGCATTATCTGCACACGCCGGCCTCGGTGATCCGCTATGCCGCGCTGCTGCGCGGTCTGGGCTGGTCCTTCTCCGCCCATGCCAAGGATATCTGGACTACGCCGGACTGGGAGAAGCGCGAGAAGATCGCGAACGCCGCCTGGGGCGTGACCTGCACGCAAGACGGCTTCCGCGAGCTGAAGCGGCTCTCCGACCAGCCGGACAAGGTCGCGCTCGTCTATCACGGCCTCGACCTCGCGCGCTTTCCGGCGCCGGGACCGCGATCCCCGCGCGATGGTTCCGATCCGGCCGATCCGGTGCGCTTCGTCACGATAGGGCGGGCCGTGGCGAAGAAGGGCTTCGACGATCTGCTCGAGGCGCTGTCGCGGCTTCCCGGCCCGCTGCACTGGCGGCTGACCCATATCGGCGGTGGCGAGATGCTGAAGGCGCTGCAGGAAAGGGCGCGCTCGCTCGGCGTCGCCGACAGGATCGTCTGGGCAGGTGCCAAGGCGCAGGACGAGGTCATCGCCGCGCTGCGCGACGCCGATCTCTTCGTCCTGCCCTCGAAGCAGGCGGGGGATGGCGATCGCGACGGCCTGCCCAATGTCGTGATGGAGGCGGCGAGCCAGGGCTTGCCGATAATCGCGACCGATTTCGCCGGCATCCCGGAGTTCGTCCGGCCGGGTATCGAGGGGCTTCTGGTGCCGCCCGGCGATATCGACGGGCTGGCCGGAGCGCTTATGGAGCTGGCCGGCTCGCCGCAGCGGCGCGCGGTGCTGGGGAACGGGGCCTTTGCGCGCCTGACCGGCTCCTTCTCTGCGGCGGCGGGCCTCGACAGGATCGCCGCCCGGCTGCGCGCTTCGGCTGGCGAATCGCGGTGAGCGCTACAATTGTCATCGCGGTGACGCATCTGCTCGGCTCGGGCCATCTGGTGCGCGCGGCCAATCTGGCGCGGGCGCTGGCCGGAGAGGGGTTCGCGGTCACGCTCGCCAGTGGCGGCATGCCGCTGCGGGCGATGGAGCGGGAGCCCTTCGCTTTCGTGCAGTTGCCTCCGGTGCGGACGGAGGGTGTCGACTTCCGCACGCTGCTCGACGAGGCGGGTCAGCCGGTCGCACCGGAGCGTGGGGCGGAACGCATCGCGCTTCTGAAGGCGGTGGCGGCCGGGCTGCGGCCCGATGTCGTGATCACCGAGCATTTTCCGTTCGGCCGCCGACAATTGGCCGCAGAGTTCCTCGCCCTGATCGCCGCGGCGCGAGCGGCCAATCCGAAGGCGCTCGTGCTGTCCTCCGTCCGGGATGTGCTGGTGACGCCGCGCCCCGACCGTATCGCGGAGGCGCAGCAGCGGCTCGCCGCGCTGTTCGATGCCGTGCTGATCCATGGCGATGCGGATTTCCTGCCGCTCGATCGGTCATGGCCGGTCGATGCAAGGCTGGCGGCCAAACTGCTCTACACCGGCTACATGGCGGAGGCGCCGGCCGTCGCCGCGCCGATCGGGAACGGCGAAGTGCTGGTATCGGGCGGGGGCTCCGCGGCGGCCGTGCCCTTGTTCGAACTGGCCATCGCGGCGGCCAGGCTCGGTTCGCCGCAGCGGCGCTGGCGAATCCTGGTCGGACGAGCGGTGAGTGAGGATGTCTTCGGCCGGCTTCGGGCGGAGGCGCCGGCCCATGTCGTGATCGAGCGGGTGAGGCCCGATTTTCCGGCTCTTCTCGCCGGCTGTGCGATTTCGATCAGTCAGGCTGGCTACAATACGGTGCTTGATCTCGTCGCCGCGCGTCGCCCTGCGATCGTGGTGCCGTTCGATGCCGGCGGGGAGACGGAGCAGGCCATCCGGGCCGCGGCAATGGAAAAGGCCGGGCTTGCACGCCGTCTGCGCCTTTCGGGGGAAGGGGCCCTGACGCCGGATGATCTGGCGGTGGCGGTCGAAGCCGGCATCGGCGCCGTGCCGCCGGCAATCGGCCTTGCACTGGATGGAGCGCGCAATGCGGCCGCAATCGTGAAACAGCTTCTGGCGCAGCGCGTTTGAAGCAGCGGGGCAGTGAGCCGGCATGCCCTTTGCGAGGGCCGGGATGCAGCTTTGCGAATTGCCGCTTCCAGTCTTTCGCTCTAATGAGGGATGATCCGCCTCCCTCCTCGGTCGGCACTGGGTAACCGGCGATAAACCGGCCACGGCCCTGCGCCCGGAGACAAGATGATGACGACGACGACCGCGCCCGGATTGCCCGACATGAAGCTGTCGGTTCGGCAGACTTTCGGGATCGACACGGACCTCGAGGTGCCCGCCTATTCGGCAGCCGATCCGCATGTCCCCGATTTCGACCCGGATTACCGTTTCGACCGCGACACCACGATCGCGATCCTCGCCGGCTTCGCGCATAACCGACGCGTCATGATCTCGGGCTATCACGGCACCGGCAAGTCGACCCATATCGAGCAGGTCGCCGCGCGGCTGAACTGGCCCTGCGTGCGCGTCAACCTCGACAGCCACGTCTCGCGGCTCGACCTCGTCGGCAAGGACGCGATCGTGCTGAAGGAAGGCAAGCAGGTCACGGAATTCCAGGATGGCATCCTGCCCTGGGCCCTGCAGAACAACATCGCGCTTGTCTTCGACGAATACGACGCGGGCCGTCCGGACGTGATGTTCGTGATCCAGCGCGTGCTGGAGCAGTCCGGCAAGCTGACGCTGCTCGACCAGAAGCGCGTCATTCGCCCGCACCCCGCCTTCCGCATGTTCGCCACCGCCAATACGGTCGGCCTCGGCGACACCTCGGGCCTCTATCACGGCACGCAGCAGATCAACCAGGGCCAGATGGACCGCTGGTCGATCGTGACGACGCTGAACTATCTGCCGCATGACAACGAGGTCGCGATCGTCCTGGCGAAGTCGAAGCACTACCAGAAGACGCCTGATGGCAAGGACATCGTCAACAAGATGGTCCGCGTCGCCGATCTCACCCGCAACGCCTTCATGAACGGCGATCTCTCGACCGTGATGAGCCCGCGTACGGTCATCACCTGGGCCGAGAATGCCGCCATCTTCGGCGATATCGGCTTCGCCTTCCGGGTGACGTTCCTCAACAAATGCGACGAGATGGAGCGCACACTGGTGGCCGAGTTCTACCAGCGCTCCTTCGGCAAGGAACTGCCGGAGAGCGCCGCGAACGTGGTGCTGAGCTAACGGAGGAAACGAGCCATGGCGCAGTATCAGGGCAGCTGCCATTGCGGACGTGTTGCCTATGAGGTCGAGGCCGATCTCGGGCAGACGATCACCTGCAACTGTTCCTACTGCCAGCGCCGCGGCTCGATTCTCGCCTTCTCGCCGGCCAGCGTCTTCACCCTCACCAAGGGCGAGGATGCGCTGACCGAGTACCGCTTCAACACGCAGAAGATCCAGCACCTGTTCTGCGAGACCTGCGGCATCGAATCCTTCGCCAAGGCGACCGGACCCGACGGCACGCCGATGGTCGCGGTCAATGTGCGCTGCCTCGTTGGCGTCGAGCCGGGCGATCTCTCGCCGACGCAGTACGACGGGCGCTCGCGCTAGGGGGAGCGATGGTCGCGGTTACGGTCGAGCCCGAGCAAGCCGAGACGCGCGCCGCCGTCGTGCGCGGGTTGAGCGCGCATAACCAGTCGAAGGTCGGTCCCCGAAACACCAGGCCGCTGGCCATCAGCCTGCGCGACGAGAACGGCGATATCGTCGGTGGCCTTGTCGGGGAGCTTAAATGGGAATGGCTCTATGTCGATCTGCTCTGGATCGACGAGGCCCATCGCGGCGCGGGATTGGGCGAGGCGCTGGTCGCGCGGGCTGAAGACGAGGCTCGCGAGCACGGCGCCAAAGGTGTCTTTCTCGGGACGATGAGCATCCAGGCCCCGGGATTCTATCCGAGGCTCGGCTATCGCGAATGCGGCCGGATGGAGAACTATCCGGTGGCGGGTCAAACGCTGCATCACTTCACGAAGGCGCTATGAGCATCTCGAACCGCAAGCCCGGAACGCCGAAGGAAGCCCCGGCCGAGCCGCTCAAGCGGGCGATCTCGGGCGCCATGAAGGCGATCGCACGCAAGCCGGAGATGGAAATCGTCTTCGCTGCCGACAAGCCGTCGCTGGTCGGCGAGCGGGCGCGCCTGCCCGAGCCGCCGCGCAAGCTCACGCCAGCCGACGTCTCGATCCTGCGCGGCCATGCCGATTCGATGGCGCTCCGCCTCGCCTGCCATGACGTCGCGATCCACCGGCGCGCCGCGCCCGAGGGCGATGCTGCCCGCGCGGTCTTCGATGCCGTCGAGCAGGCGCGCGTCGAATCGATCGGTGCGCGGCGGATGTCCGGCATGGCCGGTAACATCACCGCGATGCTGGAGGACCGCTATCATCGCGGCGGGCGCTACGAGGAGATCACTGACCGGGCCGATGCGCCGCTCGAGGACGCGCTGGCACTGATGGTGCGCGAGCGCCTGACCGGACTGAAGCCGCCGAAGGCGGCGGAGAAGATCGTCGAGCTCTGGCGCGAGCAGATCGAGGCCAAGGCCGGCAGCGATCTCGACCGGCTCGCGAAGACGGTCGAGGATCAGCGCGGCTTCGCCCGCACGGTGCGCGACATGCTGGCGGCGCTCGACATGGCCGACCAGACCGCGCAGGGCGACGAGTCCGAGGAGGACGAGGACAATCAGGACCAGTCCTCCGAGGACCAGCAGCAGCAGGAAGGCGAATCCGAGCAGGAGAGCGGCGCTGATCGCTCCGAGGTCGAGGTCAGCGAGGATGCGACCGAGGAATTGCAGGAGGGCGCTTCCGAGGCGAGCGATGCGCCGGCCGGCGACTGGGACGAGGAGGATGACAGCTCCGAATCCGAGGAGGCCGGGGAGGCACCGCGCCCGCGCGAGAGCCGCGGCAACGAGCGTCCGCAGACCGACTACAAGGCCTATACGGTCAAGTTCGACGAGATCGTCACGGCCGAGGAACTCTGCGACGCCGAGGAACTGACGCGCTTACGTGCCTATCTCGACAAGCAGCTCGCGCATCTGCAGGGCGTCGTCGCGCGCCTCGCCAACCGGCTGCAGCGCCGCCTGATGGCGCAGCAGAACCGCTCCTGGCAGTTCGACCTGGAGGAGGGCGCGCTCGATCCGGCCCGCCTGCCGCGCATTATCATCGACCCGTTCCAGCCGCTCTCCTTCCGACAGGAATCCGACGTCAATTTCCGCGATACGGTTGTGACGCTGCTGATCGACAATTCCGGCTCGATGCGCGGCCGGCCGATCACGGTGGCCGCGACCTGCGCCGACATTCTGGCCCGGACGCTGGAGCGCTGCGGCGTCAAGGTCGAGCTGCTCGGCTTCACCACCCGCGCCTGGAAGGGCGGGCTCTCGCGCGAGGCCTGGCTGCAATCGGGCAAGCCGGCCAATCCCGGCCGCCTGAACGACCTCCGACACATCATCTACAAGGCCGCCGACGCGCCCTGGCGGCGCGCGCGCAAGAATCTCGGGCTGATGATGCGCGAGGGGCTGCTCAAGGAAAACATCGACGGCGAGGCGCTGGATTGGGCGCATAAGCGCCTGCTCGGGCGGCCCGAGCAGCGCAAGATCCTGATGGTGATCTCGGACGGCGCGCCGGTCGACGATTCGACGCTGTCTGTGAATGCCGGCAATTATCTGGAGCGGCATCTGCGGCACATCATCGCCGAGATCGAGACACGCTCGCCGGTCGAGCTCATCGCCATCGGCATCGGCCACGACGTGACGCGCTATTATCGCCGCGCCGTCACCATCGTCGATGCCGAGGAACTGGGTGGCGTGATGACCGAGAAGCTCGCTGAGCTGTTCGAAGAGGACGGGCCCACGGGCTCCGGTTCCACCTCGCGCCGCCTGCACTGATGCGCCTCACGCGTCGTGCCGCGCTCGCAGGCCTCGGCGCGTGCGCAGTGCCGGGCGCCGTTGAGGGCGTCGAGCAGACACGCTTTCCGGTCGGGGTCTCCGTGCGGGCCATCACGGCCTTCGAGCCACGCAATCCGGATCGGCGCCGGTTCGGTGCGCTGCAGTTCCGCAGCGGGCTCGTCCTGTCATCCGGCCATCCGCGCTTCGGCGGTTTCTCGGGCCTGGCGCGGCTCAACGACGGGCGCGATCTCGTCGCAGTGAGCGATCGCGGCTACTGGCTGACGGCGAGAATCACCTCGCAGGCAGGCAAGCTCGCCGGGCTGGACGATGCCGAAATGGCGGCCATCCTCGGCGCATCCGGGCGGCCGCTCTCGCGCTCGGGTCTCTACGATACGGAAAGCCTGTGCATTGCCGACGGCGTCGCCTATGTCGGCATCGAGCGCCGGCATGAGATCGTGCGTTTCGACTGGGCCGGGCAGGGTGTCGAGGCCCGCGCGCGTTCGGTGCCGGTGCCGCCCGAGGTCAAGCGCCTGCCGCGCAATCGCGGGCTGGAGGCGATCGGCGTCGTGCCGTATGGACCGCTCAAGGGCGCGCTCGTCGCGATTGCCGAGCGATCTGGCAAGGAGGACGAGCCGACGCTCGGCGTCCTTCTCGGCGGCCCCCAGCCGGGTCTGTTCCAGGTCGCCCGGCATGACGGCTACGACATCACCGATCTCGCCTTCCTGCCGTCCGGCGACATGCTGCTGCTGGAACGCTGGTATCAGCCCTTGCGTGGTGTCGGCATGCGCATCCGCCGAATCGCCGGGCGGGACATCCGGCCCGGCGCGCTCCTCGACGGCCCCCGCCTGATCGAGGCCGATCTCGGCTACGAGATCGACAATATGGAGGGGCTGTCGGTCCATCTGGAGAGCGGGCGCACGGTGCTGACGCTGATCTCGGACGACAATTTCTCGTTCCTGCAGCGGACGCTGCTGCTGGAGTTCGAGCTGCTTCCATAGAGAGCGTTATGCCCGGGCTTGACCCGAGCATCTCATGCCCAATGGATGCTGGAGCCTCCCTCGGCCTGAGATTCTCGGGTCTGCGCTTCGCTTCGCCCGAGAATGACGTGTCGTATGCCCAAACGAAAAAAGCGGCCTTTCGGCCGCTTCGTTCAAACCCGAAAGGAAAACCCGCTCAGTTGGCGGCGAGCTTCTTCTCGAGGTCGCGCTTCAGGCCGAGCGCGCCGACCGAGAGGTCGCCGGCCGCAGCCTTGAGCAGGAAAGCGTCGAGGCCGCCGCGATGCTCGACCGAACGCAGGGCGTTGGCCGAAACGCGCAGGCGCACCGAACGGCCGAGCGCGTCCGACTGCAGCGTGACGTTGACGAGATTCGGACGGAAGACCGTCTTCGTCTTGCGGTTCGAGTGGCTGACGAGGTGGCCGGTCTGGGTGGCTTTCCCGGTCAGTTCGCAACGGCGGGCCATGGCAATCGTTCCTTGCATCCCCGGATCGCTCAAACAAAAAAACCGACACGCGACGTGCCGGCGAGCACCGGAAGTCAAATTGAAGTCGGGGTTCCATAGCCAAGGCCGCCGGCCGCGTCAAGGAAAACTCCCGCAGCTTGTTCACATGGCCTTCAGCGTTAACGGGGTGTAAAGATCAGGGTCCGATGCTTCGGACGGCCGTCGCTTCGCCGCGAGGGAAAACCGGTCACGATTCGGACCGATTCAGAGTGCATGCCGCGCAGGATCGCGCCGTTCCGGAGGCAATGGATGAAATCCGCCGTCGCATCGACCATCGCAGGGCTGGTTCTCGCAGCCTGTCTGGCCGAGGCTGCGGGCGCGGCCTCGCTCGACGCGCGCTACGACGTATCGCTCCTCGGCATCACGCTGGGCACGGCGAGCCTGACCGGCGGTATCGACGCATCGAGCTACAAGCTCGACATGGCGGCCAAGCTGACGGGCATCGTGGGTGGTGTCACGGGCGGGCGCGGTTCAGGTGCCGCGACCGGCGCGCTCGCGGGCGGCCGGCTGGCGCCGAAGACCTTCGCCGTCAGCTCGGCCAACTCCAACGAGAGCCGCACCGTGCGCATGGCGCTGGCGGAAGGCAGCGTCGCCGGAGTGGATATCGAGCCGCCGATCGACGAGAAGCCTGACCGCGTGCCGCTCAACGAGAGCCATAAGCGCAACGTCTTGGATCCGCTCAGCGCCTTCCTGATGCCGGTCAACGGCAAGGGCAGGGATGGCGCCTGCAACCGCACGCTGCCGATCTTCGACGGCGCGGCGCGCTATGACATCAAGCTGAGCAGCGCCGGCACCCGCACCGTCAAGCTGGAGGGCTATAGCGGCCCGGTCTCGATCTGCCAGGCGCGCTATGTGCCGATCGCCGGCCACCGCGCGCTCAGGCCCAGCACGAAGTTCATGGCCGAGAATCGCGACATCACGGCCTGGCTCGCGCCGGTCGCCGGCACCGACATGATGGTGCCGGTCCGCATCTCCGTGAAGACGATGATCGGTACGGCCGTGATCGAAGCTTCGAGCTTCAAGGTCGATCCGGGCGTGACCGCGAGCGCTTCGCGCTAAAAGAGGCCGGGTAGCACTGCCTTTCATGGAAGCACGGGTCATCCCGGCCGCAGCGAAGCGGAGAGCCGGGATCCATGCCTGAAGCTTGATCGGCCGCGCTCTGGCATGGATCCCGGGTCAAGCCCGGGATGACCCAGCTTTCACGTCGTGCATCAGCAGGCCGGCGACGCCATGAATCACGGTGCGCGCTTGACGCCCTGATCATCCTCGAAGACGGGCCGGAAGAAGGACCGCTCATAGCTGACGATGAAACGATCCTTCTCGTTCATCGCGATCGCCGCCCGGCATTCGGGATCGTCGAACGAGCGCGTGCGGTACTCCTCATAGGCCGCCAGCGACGGGAAGCTGAAGAAGGCGAGCGCTACGTTGGACGTGCCCTCGGAGGGCATGAAATAGCCGTGGTGCTTGCCGCCGAACTTCTCGACGAGCCGGATCCAGAGCCTGCCATAGGCCTCGAAGGCGTCGAGCTTGTGAGGGTCGACGACATAGCGCAGATAGCAGGTGACCATGGTCAGGCAGCCCTTGCGTTGGTGAGGAAGGTCTTCATGCGCTCCAGCGCCTTCTCGATGTTCTCAAGCGAGTTGGCATAGGAGAGGCGAATATAGCCCTCGCCATGGACACCGAAATCGGGCCCGCCGATCGTCGCGACGCCGGCTTCCTCCAGCAGAGCGGAAGCGAGCTTCTTCGCCTTCCAGCCGGTCTGCGAGACGTTGGGGAAGGCGTAGAAGGCGCCTTTCGGCGTAATGCAGGAGACGTTCGGCAGCCCGTTCAGCCCCGCGACCACCGCCTTCCGGCGCCTGTCGAACTCCGCGACCATGGCGTGCACCGCGTCCTGCGGGCCGGTGAGCGCGGCGAGCCCCGCCCATTGCGCGGGAGCGTTGACGCAGGAATGCGAGTTCACCGCGAGCTTGCGGGCGTTGTCGTAGAGCGGCTTCGGCCAGACCGACCAGCCCATGCGCCAGCCGGTCATCGCATAGGTCTTGGACCAGCCGTTGAGCAAGATCAGCCGGTCGCGGATCTCGGGATAGCTCAGCAGGCAGACATGCTCCTCGCCGTCATAGACCATCTGGTCGTAGATCTCGTCCGACATCAGCGCGACGTCGGGGAAATCAGCCAGCCCCGCGACGAGCTTGTCGATCTCCGCCTTCGGCGTGACGCCGCCGGTCGGGTTGGCCGGCGAGTTGATGATCAGCAGCCGCGTCTTCGGCGTGATCAGCGAGAGCGTCTCCTCGGCCGAGAAGGCGAAGCCGTTCTCCTCGCGGATCGGCACGGGCACCGGCGTTGCACCGGTATATTCGATCATCGAGCGGTAGATCGGGAACCCGGGGTCCGGGTAGAGGATTTCGGCGCCGGGTTCGCCGAACATCAGGATCGCCATGAACATGGTGACCTTGCCGCCGGGCACGATCATCACGTTCTCCGGCGAAACCTCGACCTTGAACCGCTTGTGCAGATCGGCGGCGACCGCCTCGCGCAGCGGCAGGATGCCGTTCGCAGGGGTGTAGCCGTGATGGCCGTCGCGCAGCGCCTTCACGGCGGCTTCGACGATGTGCTCGGGCGTGGCGAAATCGGGCTGGCCGATGCCGAGATTGACGATGTCCTTGCCCTGCCGCTGCAGCTCGGTCGCGCGCGCCAGCACGGCAAAGGCGTTCTCCTCGCCGATGCGGGCGAAGGACGGGACGACGTGAAGGGTCATGACGCGTTTCTCGGCCGGGTTTCGAAGGGTTGAAGAACAGTTCCTGTCGGAGCAGCCTTTTCTGGCGCCAAAGAGGCGGGGCTGGCAAGCGCCTGCCACGCATCGCGCCTTGTTGCATGCTGCATACAGCATGAATAAATAGTATGACTATCAGCCAGATTGGGCCTTGCCCAGCCGCGGGCTATGGGCATGATGGCTTGTCTCAAATCGTTCGAATGTGAGATCGGCAAACGGCCGTCAGCGCCGTGCCGAGCGAGAGGAAACGAGGATGGCCAAAGCTCCCGAAAGCAATGTTCCGCGCGAGGACCGACCGGTCGCGCTGACACGCAAGAAGGCTCCACGCCGCATCAAGCCGGCGCAGCTGCGCTCGAAGGCCTGGTTCGACAATCCGGCTAATGCCGACATGACCGCGCTCTATATCGAGCGCACGATGAACTTCGGCCTTTCGCGGGAAGAGCTGCAGTCGGGCCGGCCGATCATCGGCATCGCGCAGACGGGCTCTGATATCGCGCCCTGCAACCGCCACCACCTCGAGCTGGCGCCGCGCATCCGCGACGGCATCCGCGAGATGGGCGGCGTGCCCTTCGAGTTCCCGATCCATCCGATCCAGGAAACCTGCAAGCGGCCGACCGCCTCGCTCGACCGCAACCTGCAGTATCTCTCGCTGGTCGAGATTCTCTACGGCTATCCGCTCGACGGCGTCGTGCTGACGACGGGCTGCGACAAGACCACTCCGGCGCAGATCATGGCGGCCGCGACGGTCGACATCCCGGCGATCGCGCTGCCCGGCGGCCCGATGCTGAACGGCTCCTTCCGCGGCGAGCGCACCGGCTCGGGCACCATCGTCTGGAAGGCGCGCCAGATGATGGCGGCCGGCGAGATCGACTACAAAGGCTTCGTCGACCTCGTCGCTTCCTCGGCGCCTTCGGCCGGCCACTGCAACACGATGGGCACGGCCTCGACGATGAACTCGCTGGCGGAAGCGATGGGCATGACGCTGCCCGGCGCCGCCGCGATCCCCGCGCCCTATCGCGATCGCTACGAGATGGCGTATCTGACCGGTCGCCGCATCGTCGAGATGGTTTGGGAGGACCTGGTCCCGTCGAAGATCCTGACGCGCGAAGCCTTCGAGAATACCATCGTCATCAATTCGGCGATCGGCGGCTCGACCAATGCGCCTGTTCACGTCAACGCCATCGCCAAGCATATCGGCGTCAAGCTCGACAACGAGGACTGGACGAAGATCGGCTACGAGATCCCGCTGCTGGTCAACATGCAGCCTGCCGGCGAGTATCTCGGCGAGGATTATTACCGGGYCGGTGGCCTGCCCGCCGTGATCGCGGAGCTGGTCGAGAAGGGCAAGATCAAGCCTGCCATCACCGCCAACGGCCAGACGCTGGAAGAGAACTGCAAGGGGGCCTTCTCCATCGCCCGCGAGGTCATCAAGACCTATGACGAGCCGATGAAGGCGCAGTCCGGCTTCCTCAATCTGTCGGGCAACCTGTTCGATTCCGCGATCATGAAGACCAGCGTGATCACGCCGGAGTTCCGCCAGCGCTATCTGGAGAACCCTGGGGATCCGATGGCCTTCGAGGGCCGTGCCATCGTCTTCGACGGACCGGAAGATTACCACCACCGCATCGACGACCCCGCGCTCGCCATCGACGAGCACTGCATCCTGTTCATCCGCGGCGTCGGCCCGATCGGCTATCCCGGCGCGGCGGAAGTCGTGAACATGCGGCCGCCGGATTACCTGATCAAGAAGGGCGTCACCGCGCTCGCCTGCGTCGGCGACGGGCGCCAGTCCGGCACCTCGGGATCGCCGTCGATCCTCAACGCCTCGCCGGAAGCGGCGACCGGCGGCGGGCTCGCGCTGCTCAAGACCGGCGACAAGGTCCGCATCGACCTCAAGAAGCGCACTGCCAACATCCTGATCTCGGACGATGAGCTGGCCGAGCGCAGGGCCGCGTTCAAGGCGGCGGGTGGCTACAAGTACCCGAAGAGCCAGACGCCCTGGCAGGAGATCCAGCGCAAGATCGTCGACGAATTGTCGGAAGGCATGGTTCTCAAGCCGGCGGTCAAGTACCAGAAGATCCACAAGAAGTTCGGCGTTCCGCGCGACAATCACTGAGCGGGACTGACGTCATCCCGTGCGCGCTGCGGCATGTGAATGTCGCGGCGCAGACACGGGACCGTCACCCGATGAGCGCGCCCTTTCTTCACGCGGTCCTGCATCTGCGCAGCAGGACTTCGTGCCGCAGCGCGTGCGGGATGCCCACGCCATTCCGTCCGCGCATCGGCGCTCGCTGCGCGACGCGCGGCTTCGGGGCTGACAAACGACCTGACCCTCGACACTATGGCAGCCGTTCTTTCCGCTCCCATTTGAAACGATTGAAAAATGGCCCGCAGCCCGCAAGTCGAAGCGTTCCGCAAGCTGCATGAGGCCGGCTGCTTCGTGATGCCCAATCCATGGGATCTCGGCTCGGCCCGCTGGCTGCGCGGGCAGGGCTTCAAGGCGCTGGCGACGACGAGCGCGGGCTTCGCCTTCACGCAGGCGCGCGCCGACCAGGACGTGCCGCGCGACATGATGCTCGCGCATATCGCCGACATGGTGAAGGCGGTGCCTGACCTGCCGGTGAACGCCGATTTCGAGAACGGCTATGCCGATACGCCCGATGGTGTCGCGGCCAACGTCAAGCTCTGCATTGCGACCGGCGTCGCCGGCCTCTCGATCGAGGATGCGACCGGGCGCGAGAGCGAGCCGCTTTATGCGTTCGATCTGGCCGTCGACCGCATCAAGGCGGCGCGCAAGGCGATCGACGAGACCGGCTCGGGCGTCGTGCTGACCGCGCGGGCGGAATGCTTCCTGACCGGACATGCCGAGCCGCTGAAGGAAGCGGCGCGCCGGATCGAGGCCTATGCGGCCGCCGGGGCGGATGTGCTCTACGCGCCCGGCCCGAAGACGGCCGACGATATCGCCACCATCGTGTCGGCGGCGGGCGGCAAGCCGGTCAACGCCCTGGTCTATGGCGATTTCGGGTTGAGCGTCGACGAGATCGCGGCAGCGGGCGCGCGGCGCATCTCCATCGGCGGGGCTTTGGCGCGTGCCGCCTGGGCCGCCTTCATCGAGGCGACGCGGTTGATCGCGGAAGAGGGCAGCTTCAAGGGCTTTGCCGGCAACGGCCCGTCCTCGCCGCTCAACCCGTTCTTCCATGAGGATCTCGAGGCGCGTTCATGAGCGGCACGCTCCTGATCGCGCCGGAATGGCTCGGGCAGAGCGGTCTCTGGCAGGTCGACGCCAAGGGCAAGCGCCGGGCGGTCGATGCCGAGGATATCGGGCTTTCCGATGAAATCGGCGACCGGCTCGAAGCCTGGGTCGATGCCTTCGACGCGATCTATGACGAGGACGACGAGGCCGCTTCGGATTTCACCGACGAGGTCGAGCGCCTGGCCTGGGAGGCCGAGGGCCATGCGCTTGCCCATGCCATCGCGGCCGAACTCGGCGCGGGCTGGGAGATCCGGCACGATTTCACGGGCTGGCGGGGGAAAACGAAGTCATGACGTTCGACTGGAAGGCGTCGCCATTCCCGCCCGCGAAGGTGCTGGAAGGCCAGTATTGCCGGCTCGAGCCGCTCGACGTCGATCGCCATCTCGACGACATCTGGGCGGGGAATGCCGGCCAGACCCATGTCTGGGACTGGCTTCCGGCTGCACCGCCGCAAAGCAAGGGCGAATACCGCGCCCTGCTCGATTCCATGGTGGCCAAGGCAGGCATCGTCCCGCTCGCGGTGATCGACAAGGCTGACGGCAAGGCCAAGGGCCATCTCTGGATCATGGAGATCAGGCCCGAGCACGGGGTCTTCGAGGTCGGTTGGATCACCTATGCACCGGCGCTGCAGCGCACGCGGGCGGCGACCGAGGCGATCTATCTCGTCGGCGATTACGGCTTCTCGCTCGGCTATCGCCGCTACGAGTGGAAGTGCAACAATCTCAACGAACCCTCCAAGCGCGCGGCCCTGCGCTTCGGCTTCCAGTATGAAGGGTTGTTCCGCCAGCACATGGTGGTCAAGGGCGCCAACCGCGACACTGCCTGGTTCTCGATCCTCGACGGCGAGTGGCCGGTGCGCGCGCAGGCCTTCCGCCGCTGGCTGGCTCCGGAGAATTTCGACGCGCAGGGCGTCCAGAAGCTCTCGCTAGGCGCTTTCAACCAGATTCAGGGCGAAGCCGGCAAGGTGACGCTGCGTCGGGCGGGGTTTGCCGACATCCCGGCGATCCTCTCGCTCAAGAACGCTGCCTATACGCCGAACGAGAGCATCATCGGCGTGCCCTCGCTGCCGCGCATCGCGGACTACACGCAGGTCGTCGCCGAGCACGAGGTCTGGCTGGTCGATGGCGAAAGCGGTCTCGAAGCCGCGCTGGTGCTCGATATCGAGCCGCAGGATTTCACGATCTGGAGCGTCGCGGTCGCGCCGGAGGCGGGCGGCCGCAAGCTGGGCGCCAGCTTGATGTCCTTCGCGGACGAGCGGGCGCGGGCGCTCGGCTACGGATCCGTCCATCTCTACACCCATGCGAAATTGACCGAACGTATCGGCTGGTACGAGCGCCTCGGCTTCGCCATCACGCATCATGAGGACATGGCCGACCGGCGGCTGACCCATATGCGCAAGACCTTTGCAAAAGCCGGCTAATAAAAGGAATCGAGCATGGCAGGACGTTTGAAGGGCAAGGTCGCGGTCGTCACCGCCGCAGGGCAGGGGATCGGCCGGGCCATCGCCGAGGCCTTCGTGGCTGAGGGAGCCACCGTCTGGGCGACCGACAAGGATGTCGCGCTGCTGGAAGGCATTCCTAAGGCGAAGAAGCGCAAACTCGACGTGCTCTCGAGCAAGGCGGTCAATGCCTTCGCCGAGAAGGTCGGGCCGATCGACATCCTCGTGAACGCCGCCGGCTTCGTCCATCACGGCACGGTGCTGACGACCGACGACAAGGCCTGGGACTTCTCCTTCGACCTCAACGTCAAGTCGATGCACCGCACGATCCAGGCCTTCGTGCCGGGGATGCTGGAGAAGAGCTCGGGCTCGATCATCAACATCGCCTCGGGCGCAGGCTCGGTGCGCGGCCTGCCGAACCGCTACGCCTATGGAGCGACCAAGGCGGCGGTGATCGGCCTGACCAAGGCCGTCGCGGCCGACTACATCAAGAAGGGCGTTCGCTCCAACGCGATCTGCCCGGGCACGATCCAGTCCCCGTCGCTCGACCAGCGCATCAAGGACCTCGCCGCCTCGACCGGCACGACCGAAGCCGCGGCTCGCCAGGCCTTCGTCGACCGCCAGCCGATGGGCCGGCTCGGCACTGCCGAGGAGATCGCCTGGCTTGCGGTTTATCTCGCCGCCGACGAGTCGAGCTACACCACCGGCCAGATCCATCTGGCGGATGGCGGCTTCGCGCTCTGAGCGCAGACGCGGATGGCGAGCGGCCCTGCTGCTCGCCGTTCTTCCGAAAGGTCGCGAACCAAGAAGCGGCCCGGCACAAAACGGATAGGGAGAGCCCATGCATGTCCTGATCACGGGCGCGGCCGGCATGGTCGGCAGCAGGCTGGCGGAGCGTCTGGCGCGCGAAGGGCGCTGCGCCGGCAAGGCGATCAGCACGCTGACCCTGACCGATGTCGTGGCGGCTTCGCTGCCGGCCGAGCTTGCGGACCGGGCGACGATCCGCGTCGAGGATGCGACCGATGCGGCCGTCGCCAGGGAACTCGCCGCGCTGCGGCCGGACCTGATCTTCCACCTTGCCGCGATCATCTCGGGCGAGGCCGAGCGCGATTTCGACAAGGGCTACCGCATCAATCTCGACGGCATGCGCCACCTGCTGGAAGCGATCCGGCATGAGGGCGGCGCGGCTTACGTGCCCAAGCTCATCTTCACCAGCTCGAGTGGGATCTTCGGCGCGCCGTTCCCACCCGCGATCTCCGACGAGTTCCATGTCACGCCGCTGACCAGCTACGGCACGCAGAAGGCGATCGGCGAGTTGCTGCTGGCCGACTACTCCAGGCGCGGGCTGATTGACGGCGTCGGCATCCGCTTTCCTTCGATCGTGGTCCGGCCGGGCAAGCCCAATGCCTCGGCCGGCGGTTTCTTCTCCGGCATCATCCGCGAGCCGCTGCAAGGGCAGGAGGCGTTGCTGCCGGTCGGCGACGAGGTGCTCTTCACCCACGCCAGCCCGCGCTCGGCCGTCGGCTTCCTGATCCATGCCGCCGGGCTGTCGCGCGAGGCGCTGGGCCCGCGCGTCAACCTGACGATGCCGGGCGTCTGTGTCACCGTCGGCGAACAGATCGAGGCGTTGCGCCGGATCGCCGGCGACAAGGCGGTGAAGCTGATCAAGCGCGCTCCCGACGAGGCCTCCGCGGCCATCGTCGCCGGCTGGCCGACCCGCTTCGACGCGAAGCGCGCGTTGGCGCTCGGCTTCAAGGCCGAACGTGATTTCGACGAGATCATCCGCGTCCATATCGAGGACGATCTCGGCGGCCATCTTCCGCACTGACAGAAGCCAAATTTCAGCAAACCTTCAGGACAGAACCGATGCATATCCTCGTTCTCGGCGGCGCCGGCATGGTCGGGCGCAAATTCATCGAGCGCCTGGCTGGCGATGGCGGCCTCGGCGGCAAGCCGGTGACGCGCGTGACGGCGCAGGACGTGGTGGTCGCAGCGGCGCCGCCGGCCGCACCCTTCGATTTCGAGGCTGTCGTGTCCGACCTTTCGATCGAGGGCGAGGCGGAGAAGCTGATCGCGACCCGCCCCGAGTTGATCGTCCATCTCGCGGCGATAGTCTCGGGCGAGGCCGAGGCCGATTTCGACAAGGGCTACCGGATCAATCTCGACGGCACGCGTTATCTCTTCGATGCGATCCGCAAGACCGGCGACGGGTACAAGCCGCGCCTGATCTTCACCTCCTCGATCGCGGTCTTCGGCGCCCCCTTCCACGACAAGATCGAGGACGAGTTCTTCACCACCCCGCTGACGAGCTACGGCACGCAGAAGGCGATCGGCGAGTTGCTGCTCAGCGACTACACGCGGCGCGGCTTCTTCGACGGCGTCGGCATTCGCCTGCCGACGATCTGCGTGCGGCCCGGCAAGCCGAACAAGGCGGCGTCGGGCTTCTTCTCCAACATCATCCGTGAGCCGCTGAACGGCGAGGAGGCGGTGCTGCCGGTCTCGGACCAGGTTCGCCATTGGCATGCCTCGCCACGCTCGGCCGTCGGCTTCCTGATCCACGCCGCGACGATGGACACGGCCGCGATCGGCCCCCGCCGAGCGCTGACCATGCCGGGCTATTCCTGCACCGTCGCCGAGCAGATCGAGGCGCTGCGCAAGGTCGCGGGCGAAAATGTCGTCGCCCGGATCAAGCGGGTACAGGATCCGGTGATCGACGGAATCGTCGCCGGCTGGCCGCGCAACTTCAACCCGCAGCGGGCGCCGGCGCTCGGCTTCAAGGCGGAGTCGAGCTTCGAGGAAATCATCCGCGTCCATATCGACGACGAGTTGCACGGCACCTTCGTCAAGTAGTGCCGGAAACAGAGCGGCGGCCATGGGGCTTCCGCCCCCGGCCGCCGCGTTCTCGTCGGGTTATGAGCTTCAGGGCTCGGCCTGGTTGGCCGCTCCGGTCTGCACCACTGCGCGGCGCGCTTCCAGGGCCTGGACCTGGTTTCGCCCGGCGCCCTTGGCCTGGTAGAGATACTGGTCGGCCGTGCGCAGCATGTCCTTGAACTGTTCGCGCACCACATCCGCTTCGTGAACGCCGAAGCTCGCGGTGACCCGCCGGCCCTGCAGGGCGTCGATCTGCAGCGAGGCAATGCCTTCGCGCAGCCTTTCCGCGATCGGAAGGGCCTCCTTGAGGCTGGTGGCCGGCAGGAATGCGCAGAACTCCTCACCGCCGAGGCGTGCGACCAGATCATAGGGCCGGAGGACGCGTTTCGAGGTCTCGGCCACGGCGAGCAAAACCTCATCGCCGACATCATGGCCGAAATCGTCGTTGATGCGCTTGAAGTGATCGAGATCGAACACGATGACCGACAGGGGGCGCTGTTCGCGGCGGGCCCGTGCGATCTCGACGCTCACGGCTTCCGCGAGCCAGCGGCGGTTTCCGAGGCCGGTGAGCATGTCGGAGAAAGCCTGTCGCTTCAGGCGGGTCATCTTGTCTTCGAGGGCGTTGATCAGCGCCCGGACCTCGTCGGTCAGCCGCCCGACATCGTCGTCGCGCGCCTTGATCAGACGCGGGATCCGGCCCTCGAGCCGATAGGAACGCAGATTGCGGGCGATCTCGCCGACAGGCAGCAGAAGATGGCGCATCACAACGAAGGCAAAGGCGGTGCCGGCCAGCGTTGCCAGCAGGGTTATAGCCAGAATGGCCCGCGCGCTGACGTTCGCGCCGGACGCGACATAGGCAACGATAGAAATGATCGGCACATGCGTGGCAACAAAGCAGCCGGCAAAAGCCTGGGCCAGCAGAGACGACCTGAGATATGCTCTAATATTTGAAATCTTACTTTTCACAGACACACTCCGCTCGTTCAGAGTGCGTCAGGGCTAGCAGGCGCGGCTCTCATGGACGGTAAGCGATTTGCCTCGATTTTTAACGAGTCGCCAGCCTCCGCGCGTCAACCAACCAACTCTATCCTGCACCAAAAAGAAGGGGCGGCACTTGGGGAAGCCGCCCCTTCGATTGGATTCTGCATCATGATTCGCCGTCCGAGACCCAGCTGGCTCCGACGGGACCGAGTCAGGCAGGGCAGGGCTCGCCCTGCGACTGCTGGGCACGGATCGACGACTCCGTTTCCGGCAGCGCGGGCTCGGCATCGTCTAGCTCATGCTGCGGCGTCCAGCCGCTGGCGCTCCAGCTCTTCAGCGCCGCCCAGGTCGAGCGGTCGAGCCGGAACTGCTCGCAAGGGAACAGCCCGCCGCGGGCCGGCAGCGACTTCAGGAAGGAGCCCTCCGCCCGGAAGCCGGACTTCTCCAGCACCCGCCGCGAGGCCGGGTTGATGACGCGGGTATCGGCGTCGATCGCCGGCACGTCGACGAGCGAGAACATCGTGTCGATCAGCCCCTGCACGGCCTCGGTGGCATAGCCCTTGTTCCAGTGCTGGGTGCCGAGCCAGTAGCCGATGAAGGGCACGCCCGAAGCCTGCCTGTGGGCGCCGATCATGCCGATCAGCTCGTTCGGCTTCGAACGCGGCGTGATCGCCAGCACGAGGTGCTCGCCAAGCGCGTTGCCCTTGCGCATGGCAAAGACGAAGGGCTCGACCGCGTCCGGCGGATAGGGGTGGGGAATGGAAGCCGTCATCTCCGCCACAGCCTTCTCGCCGGCCTGGCGAAGGATGGCGGCGGCATCGGCCATGCGCGGCCAGCGCAGCCAGAGACGCCGGGTTTCGAGCCGGAAGACATCGTCGCGGGTCAGTTCGGGGAACATCGGTCTCTCCGTCGGCGCAAACGAAAAAGGGAGCTGGGATTTTGGTCCCATCTCCCTTTTCCTTGACCTTCGGGAAACCCGCTGAGGGTTTAGACCCTTGATCCGATCCGGTTCGATGGAACCGGCGGATCGAGGAAATTCCCTATCCGCCGTTTATTCTGCGGCCTCTTGGGCCGGGACTACGTTCACGAAAGCTCGGCCGAGTTTCGTCGTGAATCGGACGCGGCCATTCGTCGTCGCAAAGAGGGTATGGTCTTTGCCCATGCCAACGTTGGCGCCGGCATGCCACTTGGTGCCGCGCTGACGAATAATGATGTTGCCGGAAACGACCGCCTGGTCGCCGAACTTCTTCACGCCGAGGCGCTTGCTTTCAGAATCACGGCCGTTACGCGACGAGCCGCCTGCCTTTTTGTGAGCCATAACGCCCTACCTCAAAACTTGTGCTGTCTCTCTAACCCGAATCGGCGGCGAAAGCCAGCCGGTTCGGGCGCGACGATCAATCTGCGCTGACGTGTACCGTCAGTAGTCCTCGCCCGAGGCGAGTTCTTCCTGGTCCGCCTTGGCCCGCGGGGGCTTGCCGGCGAGCAGCTCCTTGGCCTGCTCGACCCACTCCTCGCGGGTGGCGCGGCCACGCAGCTTCAGCTCCTCGTCCCACTTGGCGACGTCGGCCTCGGTCCAGGCGGCGATGTCGTTCCAGGAGGTGATGCCGGCGGCGCGCAGCTTCTTCTCGATGGTCGGGCCGACGCCCGAGATCAGCGAGAGGTTCGAAGCGTCGAGCGCCTCGCCCTTGGCCGCGGACTTGTCGGCCTTCGGCGCAGCCTTGCCCTTGGTGGCGGGCGAAGCGGCCTTCAGCGCGACGGCGGAAGCATCGCCCTTCTTCATCTCCGGCTTCTTGCCGCCGGTGAGGATGTCGGTGATGCGGATGATGGTCAGCTCGGCGCGGAAACCGCGCTTGCGCTTGGAGTTCTGGCGGCGGCGCTTCTTGAAGGCGATGACCTTCTCGCCGCGGGCCTGTTCGACGATCTCGGCCGCGACCGTGATCTCGGAGAGGGCCTTGGTGTCGAGCGTGGTCTTCTCACCTTCGGTGAGCATCAGCACGGAGCCGAAGGCGACGGTGTCGCCCGGGTTGCCCTCGATCTTGGCAACGGTGATCTTGTCGTTGGCGGCGACGCGGAACTGCTTCCCGCCGGTCTTGATGACTGCGAACATTTTGTCCTCCATGTTCGGCCCCGCCCTGTCATGGCCTCCGGTCCGGAAGCGCACGCGGGACGGCTTTTTGGCAGTCGATTGCGTGGTCAGGTTTGCTCTTGCCGGCTTGCGACGCATCGCGCAGGCCAAAAGAGATCAGGCGCGGGTTTCCCCACGCCGGACGGTGCTCGATAGTCGCGCTCGCCCGGAACGTCAAGCGAAAGCGGAAGGGATAAGGTGGATTTCTGCCGCGGCGAAGGCTTGCCCCCCGGCCTTGGCTTGTGTAGTAACCACCCCGCTTCGACCGAAGGCGACCGCGGACAGGTGGCAGAGTGGTTGAATGCACCGCACTCGAAATGCGGCATACCTGCAAGGGTATCGGGGGTTCAAATCCCTCCCTGTCCGCCACTCCCGCCATCTAACCTATTGAAAACGCAGCCTATATTTTTCAGCGGCCGGTCGTTACCCCACCATTTACCCCACCGGGTGAAAGTCCTGGCCTTGCCTACCCCCACCATCGACCTGCCCATGATGACGAGGGCGGGCCGAGAGCTTGCGATAGCCCATGGCCCGAAGTTCCCGGCTCAGGGTCTGCTTGGCAACGGTGACCTTGAACACCTCGTACAGCCACTGACAGAGATTGATGATCCGCCACCGCACGACGCCGTGGATCGCCGGCGTCGGCCCGCTCTCGATCATCGCAGCCAGGGCCGCCGATTATACGACGTTGAGCCGGGCGACTGTTCAGGCGCCTTGCGGTCTATAAAGCCATCTGGCCCGAGCGCGTTGAACTTCATGACCCAGTCGGCGCACGATCTGCAGCGTCACGCCGCCGATCCGGGCCTCATCCGTCCGCGTCGCCCCATCATAGATCGCCGCCAAAGCCAAAAGGCGGCGCGCCTGCGACCCGTCCCTCGACCGCTTGGCCGCGGCCCTCGTCATCTGTGCATCGAAATCAGTCCGTAGCGGAATAGCCATGGCGAGCCTCCCTCGTTCGCCATGTTGAATCAGGCCGATGCTGAGTTGAAAAGCCGGCCCGAGTCACAATCTCCGGGACTCGGTATTAAAGGCGTCTCTGGCGACATCAGAGACGCCGTCCTTAACCAGCGGTACGCAAGGGGGCGAAGCCTTTGGCGCCGGCAAGAGTTACCGCCGCAGTCCGCGTAGTCCGCCCCTGGGCCGGGCCAGGCTCCCGCCGCCTTTGGTTCCCAACTGCTCCCGCCGCGAGAGCGTCAGCCTCATGGAGCCGGAAGCGGATCTGCCCTTCACCAATTACGCGATGGTATCCTTGCGGGCCACGGACTTGGTACTGTCGCTCATCTTCTGCCGAGGCGGGTAGWGCGCGCACAACCTCATAGATACTGGTACCGCCTCGATCGCCGTAGCCGTAGAACAGCATCACCTTTTCGCCGGGATGGAAAATTTGCGCCATCGGTTTTGCTTTCACGCGAAGGGAAAGTCCAAGCTGGCTGCTATTGGTTATCAAACGATTAACCGGTTTGGACGGATTTGCCTCCAGGCTTTTTCTAAAGCAGCGCCTTCGTGACTGGCTGGACCGTCCTCGGATTATCATCGCCCTTGTCAGTCTTGTTGATCTGCGTCGAAACGGTCCACTCCCGAAGGTGGGGTGGCTTCTTACGGAGTATGTCCTTGCCGGCCGCTCCACTCATCCATGCTTCGAACGGTACTCGGCTGCCGTGCCTAACCTGCGACCGGCACTCCAAGCCTCTTTTGCTTGCTTGTTTTCCCCGAAATGCCGGTGTGAGATGTGCGAGAGCGTTTAAGCTCGCTATTCGGGGAACGAAACAACGATGAAATTTAAGCCCGTTATCTCTGTCCGCCTGTTCGGCGTCGGTCTATTCGGTTGCTTCGCGACTGCTCCCGCGGTCGCCCAATCTCCCAAGCCGCCGGCTCAAGTCAAGGTGACGAACGCGCGTATCGCGCCACTGGCTTCGCTGGAAATCACGACCTCGGGCGAGCAGCCGCGCCTGATCGCCAAGCTCGCCAAGCCGCTCGGGCCCGGCAAGAGCATTGCCCTCAAGCTGAACAAGCCCACGGGCTGCAGCTACTCTGTCCTTGCCAAGTTCAGCGACGAGGTCGAGAGCGATAGTGACCTCATCGATCTGTGCAGCGAGAAGTCAATCCGACTGACGGATTGAACCAGCAACCATAACGGATTGGGAAAGTCACGCCGACGCAACTTGATGGGACAGTTTGTTTCTCAGCTGCGAGCTTGGCCAACCGTCGCATCGTTCAAGATGGCGTCGCTGCCCTCTAATCGGCGTCGCACAGGCTCGAGGAAGTGACATGGCGCGCAAGCTGCAAATCCAGCCCTCCAAAACCAAGGCTGCACATATCGACGGGGCTCAGTTCCGGTACGGGCTGAGAGAGGTTGATCTGAGCCCGGAGCGGTTCGCTGGGCTGTTCTGCAACGGTCGGACCGGCCGCGTCCACGAATGGCTGAATGATGAGTTGCCGGTGCCGCCTTGGGTGCCGGCGCTGCTTGCGGCGATGATGACGCCGGAGGCCAAGGCGCGCGCGATTGCGACGGCCGAGCATCTCATCGCGGCCGGTTCGGCGGATGGAACAAGCGGGGAGAGATGAGGGTGATGCTTCGACTGACCTTGGCGATGGCGTTGATCGCCGCTCCGGCACTCGCCGAACCGAGGCACTCCACCGTGGAGCAATGCGCSGCTTGTCATGGCGAAGATGGYATCGCCCGAGATACCGAAGTGCCTCATCTGGCCGGGCAGAATGAACGCTACCTCTTCAACCAGATGATSGCGTTTCGGTYGGGRAAGCGTCMGCACAAGGAGATGCGCTATATGGCGCGTGCGATGACGACAGCGGAAATCGCTGCGCTCTCTGCCTATTATGCGGCGCTCCCGACGCGATAGGCCGGACTTTCTGAGATTTGTGAAAGGGGGGCTTTACGCGCCCGTAGCCTCACTAGAGCGTTTCCGGTTTAATCTGGATCATACCCGGCGGCTTTGAAGAAGTTTGCGCATTCGGCTGGTGTGAAGAGGTCGATGACAGATCCGACGGCGTCCCAGAGCGCTGGGATGGTCCTTTCGGCTCTGGCGCGCAGGAGCCACTTGAGCTTGGAAAAGGCGTTCTCGATTGATGGTGTCGTCTAATCGCGGTCGTCTAATCGCGGTCGAAAGCGCAAGCTCTCTCTGCGGTGATCGTCTGCCGGGTGCAGGGTCGTCTTCGCGGTCGGCATAGGCCGCCGCATGATGGAGCTTCGCGGGAGGAGCCTTCAAATGTGGATGCCGCACTCTGCTGAGACAGCGGGTGCACCCCATCAAACGGAATGGCTCTGCCCACGTCCCGGCCGGGACGTATCAGCGCGCTCGGCAAGCGAACGCTATCGGCTATTCAGATCAGGCCACTGCTCCGGCGGTGCGGTCGAACATCTCGCCGGATTTCAGCATCGCGTGCATCATGACCGCAAGCTTGCGGGCTACGGCGACAGCAGCGCGTTTGAAGCCGACGCGCTCCCTAAGAGCGAGTCCCCAAGTCCGCAACCCGCTTTCGGCTGAGCTGCGGGTGAGGATGACCGTTGCCGCTTCATAGAGCAGGCTGCGCACATGGCGATCCCCGCGCCGCGATATATGACCGTCATAGTCGACCTGCCCCGACTGATAGCGTCGGGTTGTGAGACCGAGCCAGGCGCCGACTGAGCGAGACTTCTTGAAGTTGCTCGGATCCTCAATGGCGGTTGTGAAGGAGCTCGCCGTCACCGTCCCGACGCCTGGGATGGACATGAGAAGCTGGCACGCCTCGCTTTTGCGTGCGTCGGCGATCAGTTGCCGCCCGAGCTCGGCCGCACGCTGGCGCATGCTGCGCCAAGCCTCCAGGACCGGCAGCACGATTGCGGCGAGGCTTTTCTGATCGACCAGCAGCTCACGAACATGCTCTTCGAACTTTCCTCCCTTGCCAGCGGGGACGACCAATCCGAAGGTCTTCATTAGGCCTCGGATTTGGTTGGAAAGCTCGGTCGTGATCCTGACCAGCCTGGTTCGCGCTGAGACCAACGTGCGGGTCAACATGCTRTCGAACCCTTTCACGSGTACCTCACRATAAAAGCCSMCTTCCGSCAGATGRGCCAAGCCRTCCGCAKCRTTCGCGTCGGTCTTGTTTGCGGCCATGTCGAGCGCAGCCTTGGCATGGCGAGCATCGATGCAGATGGCTGGCACGCCCTCGGCGCGCAACGCGTGATAGAACCACACGGATAGGGGGCCGGTCTCGAAGACCACCCGCTTGGCTGAGGGCGCATGCTTGCGCAGCAAGTTGGCTATGACAGCGGGGTCGGACGCGCACTTGCCGCGCCAGATGCGCTTGCCTTCCCGTCGAATCGAAACGGCCGTCTCTTTCCCGCGCCCGGCGCGCCCAGACAATCGCCGTCGCGATGCCGATCCCGAACCGATCGGCCGCATGGCGGGCAGGCAGCCCCGCCTCGTTCGCTGCAATCACTCGCTCACGTAAATCCTGTCTGTAAGCTCGCGCCATCACGGCCTCCCGCGTCAGACGAGGACGGAATCGCACTGTTCGCGGCCCTTGGGAATCCCAGAGGAATCGGAAAACGATGAACCTGCTCTAGGTGTTTGGTCCCTAGAGATTGTCTGATGGGCCGTTCCTCGGCGAGCGCCCCGCGTCAGATCGAAGTTTTCACATTCCGCAGGATGTCCTGACCAGGAGCGTGAACGGATCGATCTGGAATGCCTCTTCAAG
>NZ_JBFUIF010000033.1:0-45351 GCF_056402015.1 Allobosea sp. P4_C6 | reverse complement strand
CCCTGCGCGCCATGCACGCGGCAGGCTGGTATCCGGCCGACCCGATTACATTGCGGACGAGCATCGAGATCGTCGGCAGCGTGATGCTCGACCGGCCCTATCATGACGCGCCTGTCAGCTCGCTGTACTACGATGGAAGAAAAGAACAGCTCGCATTCGAAAAGCCCGAGGGCACGAGCGCGGACCGCCGACACCACGTGCGGTTCTGGATGGTCCTTGAGAAGGGGAACGGTGGGCGGCCAGTCTGGCTCGGCTCGGTTACCTTCGACCGGGGCGTAGGCTTCAGCCATGACACCGGTCAGGTGACGCACCACATTGCACCCAACATCGATGCCGAGCGTGACATGCTGATGCGTGACCTCGGCAAGGCCGGCATGGTCCAGGACTTCTTCCAGATTTCCGGAGCAGGCCCGACCCTGTTCGGCCGGAATGGCGAAGGCGATCCCTATTATACCGATGGGGAGATCTCTATCGCCACCTTGGTGGCCGATGGCATCAGGCGTGTCGAGCCGCCCGTGACCATTCCCGCGCCTCCGCTCATCACGCTAAAGGATCAAATCTGGCACGGCGTCGGCGCTGCATTCGCAGACTGATCGCGGCCTTCAGGTTAGAGGAACTGCCCGAACCCCGGCGTGTCTTAACTGTCATTGGCACTGGCCCGGATTGCTCTTGAGCCGGTACATGGACGCATGGAAACCCGCTTTACACTCCTTGGGTCCTTTTCGTTCCGGCAGGACATCAAGAAGAGCTGCTTCGTTGCGACCGCCGCTCCTGTCGTGGATGAARCAGCCGCCAGGGACTTTGTTGCTGCGCAGTCCGATCGGACGGCCAATCACAATTGCTGGGCGTGGCGTTGCGGTCCGAGCTACCGCTTCAACGACGACGGCGAGCCGAGCGGCACCGCGGGAAAGCCGATCCTAGCGGCAATCGACGGGCAAGCGCTCGATGGCGTCGCCGTTGTCGTGACGCGCTGGTTTGGCGGCGTCCTGCTGGGCAGCGGCGGACTGGTCCGGGCTTACGGCGGCACGGCTGCCCTGTGCTTGCGCGGCGCCGAGAAGACGGCGCTGATCGAGGCTGCCGCGGCGATGATCACCTGTGCATTCGGCGACCTGGCGCGCGTTCAGGCGCGGCTCGGTGATCGGCCGGGGGTGCAGGTGCTTGATCAGGCCTTCACGAACACCGGCGCAGTGCTGTCGGTGTCCGTTCCAAAGGCGGAGGCCGATCTGGTCTCCCAGCTGGTGAGGGACGTCACCAGCGGACGCGCCGTGATCCGATGGAACGAATAGCGGCGCGGCTTCCGGTCAATTCCGGCCGCCTTGATATGTCAGATGATCAGAACGCGACCTTGTCGGCGCCCTTGAGCTGCAGCACCTCGCGCGCATCGTCCGGCGTCGCCACTTCGAGGCCGAGCCCCTCGATGATCATCCGTGCCGCCTTGACCTGATCCGCATTCGACCTGGCGAACTGTCCCGGTCCGAGCCAGAGCGAATCCTCCAACCCGACGCGCAGATTGCCACCCATCGAGACCGCCATGGCGGCGATCGGGAGCTGGTGCCGGCCCGCGCCCAGCACCGACCACTGGTACTGGTCGCCAAAGAGCCGGTCGGCGGTGCGCTTCATGTGGATGACGTCTTCCGGATGCGGGCCGATGCCGCCGAGGATGCCGAAGACCGACTGGACGAAGAAGGGCGGCTTCACCAGCCCGCGATCGACGAAATGGGCCAGCGTGTAGAGATGGCCGATGTCGTAGCACTCGATCTCGAAGCGGGTGTTGTTCTCGGCGCAGGTGGTCAGGATGTTCTCGATGTCCTGGAAGGTGTTCTTGAAGATCCGGTCCTTCGAGCCTTCGAGATAGGGCCGCTCCCAGTCGTGCTTGAAGTCCTTGAACCGGGCCAGCATCGGATAGAGGCCGAAATTCATCGAGCCCATGTTGAGCGAGGCGACCTCCGGCTTGAAATGAGCGCAGGGGCCGAGCCGCTCCTCGACGCTCATGGTGGGCGCGCCGCCGGTGGTGATGTTGATGACGCAGTTCGAGCGCTGCTTGATCACCTTCAGGAAGGGCTCGAAGGCCTCGGGCGACTGGTCGGGCTGGCCGGTCTTGGGGTTGCGGGCATGGACATGGACCAGCGCCGCGCCGGCCTCGGCCGCGCCGACCGCCGCGTCGATGATCTCGTCGGCCGTCACCGGCAGATAGGGCGACATCGAGGGCGTGTGGATCGCGCCGGTGACCGCGCAGGTGATGATGACTTTGCGGTTCTTCGCCATGGCGTGGTGTCCCTTCAGGCTGTGTCTCGAACGGAAATCGGGCGGCTTCAGGCGGGCTTGCGTGGCGAACCGCGCTTATGCGCCTGCAATGCCGCCAGGCGCGTGTCGCGCCAGTCGCTCAGCCGCTTGACGCGATCGGCCGATTGCGTGCCCGGCCACTCGCTCATCACGGTGGCGACCGTCTCCGGGCCGAAGGGATCCCCGCCGGCGCTGTCGGCCACCATGCGGGTCAGCGAGGCGCCATAGCGGGCGCAGTAGTCGGGAATGCCGCCGGGCGCATTGAGCTCGATCGTCTCGAACGGCCCCATGAAGGACCAGCGCAGCCCCAGCCCGTCGCGGATCGTCTTGTCGACATCCTCGGCGCTGGCCACGCCCTCGCCGACGAGCCGGAAGGCCTCGGCCAGCAGCACGGCTTGCAGGCGGTTCAGCACGAAGCCGGGCTTCTCCTTGCGCAGCATGATGGCGACCTGTCCGGCTTGCTCATAGATCGCCTTGGCCCGCTCGACGACGGCTGGGTCGGTCCAGGGCGCGGGCGCCAGCTCGACGATCGGCACCAGATGCGGCGGGTTGACCGGATGCGCGACGAGGCAGCGGGCGCGGCCTTTCAGGCTCTCACTGAAGACGGAGGCCATGATGAAGGAGGTCGAGGACGCCAGAATGGTCGAGGCCGGCGCCAGCGTATCCATCTCCGCAAACAGCTTCTGCTTGGCCTCGATGGTCTCCGGTCCGTTCTCCTGGACGAGGTCGGCACCCGTCAGGACGTCCGCTAGGTCGGAGGCGACCCGGATGCGGGCGAGTGAGCCTTTGGGGTCATCGACGAGGCCGTGCCCGGCGAGTTCTTCGAGATTGGTCCCGATATGGGCGCGCGCCGCTTCGGCCGCTCCCGGCGCGACGTCATGCAGCGCGACGGCGAAGCCATGGCTGGCGAAGACGGTGGCCCAGGCACGGCCGATGAGCCCGGAGCCGACGATAGCGATGTTGGTCATGCGAGGCGATCCCAATTCGGAAGTACGGAAACCACCGCGTCATTCCGGGGCACGCCGCAGGCGTGAGCCTGGAACCCATAACCGCTGGTGGTTGTTGGCAAGGCGCGCCGATGGCCGCGATTCATTCGGAGCCGGCAGCGCTTATGGGTTCCGGGCTCTTCGCTGCGCGAAGCCCCGGAATGACGGTGGAACGGAACCGACGTCACAGCCACAACACCTGCCGCCTGAGCGCCAGATCCTGGCTCAGCGCGCGCGAGGGGCCGGTATGGACGACGCTGCCGCGCTCCAGCACGACGGTGCGGTCCGACAGCGCCAGCGCCAGGTCGAGATGGTGGTCGACGATGACGATGCCGATCTCCTGCCTGAGCTTGTCGAAGGCCTCGAACAACTCCTCGACGACGGCCGGCGCCAGCCCCTCGAAGGGCTCGTCCAGCAGCAGCACGCGGGTGTCGCCCGACAGCGCCCGTGCCACCGCCACCATCTGCTGTTCGCCGCCCGAGAGGTAGTCGGCCGGCGAATGCCAGCGCTGCTTGATGCGTGGGAAGAAGGCGAAGATCTTCTCGTCCTCCCAGCGCGAGCCGTTGCCGGTCATCCGCTTGAGCCGGCCGAGCTCCATGTTGTCCTTGACGCTCATCCCGGCGAAGAGGCCGCGCCCCTGCGGCACATAGGCGATGCCGGCGCGGGCGATCGTGGCAGGCGGCTGGCCGGCCAAATTTCTGCCTGCCAACATGTCCTGGCCTGCCAGCGTGATCGTGCCGGCTGCCGGCGGGGCGATTCCGGTGATCGTCTTGAGCAGGGTCGATTTGCCTGCGCCGTTGCGGCCGAGCAGTGCGACGATCTCGTTCTCGTGCACGTCGAGAGAGACCTGCCGCAGGATATGGCTCTTGCCGTAGAAGGTATCGACCTTGTCGAGGCCCAGCAGCACGCCGTGGCGCGCGGCGCTCTGGCGTGGCTTCTCCGCCAGCGCATGAGAGCCCGAGCCGATATAGACCTCCTGCACGCGCGGCGACGAGCGCGCATCCTCGACCGTGCCGTCGACCAGAACCGAGCCCTCGTTCATCACGGTGACATGGTCGGCGATGGCGAAGACGCGGTCGATGTCGTGCTCGACCAGCAGGACGGGCAGGTCGGTCGAGATCGACTTGATCAGATTGCCGACGCGCTCGCGCTCGGCCGCCGCCAGCCCCGCGAGCGGCTCGTCGAGCAGAAGCACGCGCGGCTTCGTCGCGAGCGCCAGAGACATGTCGAGCAGCCGCTGGCCGCCATAGCTCAGCGAGCCGGCTTCGGCCGTTTCGATCCCGCGCAGGCCCATCGTGTCGATGACCGTCGTCGTCTGCGTGTTGACCTCATCGAGCGAGCCGGCGGGCCGCCAGAATCCGAAGCGCTCGCTGGCACGCGCCTGGACGGCGAGACGGACATTCTCCTCGACCGAGAGCGTCGGAAACAGGTTGGTGATCTGGAAGGCGCGCCCGATACCCGCCCGGGTAATGGCTTCGGGCGAGAGCCCGCCGATCTGGCGGTCGCGCAGGCGGACCTCGCCCCGGTCGGGCGCGAACATCCCCGAGATCAGGTTGAAGGCGGTAGTCTTGCCGGCACCATTGGGGCCGATCAGGGCGTGCAGCCGCCGGTCGGCCATGGTGAGATCGACGCCCTCGACGGCCTTGATGCCACCGAAGCTCTTGGCGAGCCCGGTCGCGGTCAGGATCGGACCGTCTCCGGCATCGTCGGGCTTCATGAAGTCGGGCAGCGTCACGCTGCCGGCCTTGCGCTCGGACATCGCCGCATCGCCCGCAACCTGCTTGCGGAAGGGCCGCAGCATCCGCTCGCCGACGCCGACGAGGCCGGTCGGGGAGAACACGATGAAGGCGACGAAAAGCAGGCCGAACCAGAACAGCCAGTTCGGCGTGATGCTGGAGAGATAGTCGCGGAAGATCACGAAGAAGAGCGCGCCGAGCGCCGGCCCCAGGAAGGAACGCATGCCGCCGATCACGACCATCGCCAGCAATTCTCCGGAAAACGCGACCGAGATCGGCTCGGCTGAGGTCATGCGGTTGTTGAAGAGCAGCAGCGTGCCGGCGAGCCCCGTCAGCGCTGCCGAGAGCGTGAAGGCGATCAGCTTGTAGCGATCGGTGGCGTAGCCGAGGAAACGCGCCCGCTGCTCGTTCTCGCGGATCGCGACCAGCACCGTACCGACCGGCGAACGATGGAAGCGCCAGAGCCCGTAGACCACCGCCATGCCGATGACGGCGACGAGGATGTAGAAGTTCGACGCCTGCTCGAAATCGATGCCGAGGAAGAGCGGGCGCCTGATGCCGCCGAGTCCGTCCTCGCCGCCGGTCACCGCCGTCCAGCGGAACGCGACCGAATAGGTCATGGCGGCGAGCGCCAGCGTCAGCAGCGAGAAATAGACGCCCTTGCGTCGCAGGATCAGCGCGCCGAAGGCAAAGGCGATGAGCCCGACGAAGACGACGCCGAGCAGGATCGGCAGGGCGAACTGGCCGGGCAGCCAATGGCGCTGGATCAAGCCGGCTGCATAGGCGGCAAGCCCGAACCAGGCGCCATGGCCAAAGGAAACAAGTCCCGTCGTGCCGACCAGGATGTTCAGCGCCATGCAGGCGATGGCGAAGACGACGATCTCGGTGGCAGAGGTCGTGCCGAGCCCGACGCCATGCATCAGGAAGGGCAGGCCGACGAGGCCGGCTGCGGCGATGAGGAGGGGCGCATGATCGCGCTGGGCGGGTGTCATCGCGTCCTCACTCGAAGCGCTGGATGCGTTCGCCGAACAGGCCGCGCGGCCTGAACAGCAGGACGAGGAGCATCATCAGATAGATCACGGCGGTCGACCATTGCGTGTAGCCGAGCCCGATGGTGATGCCCTTGACCACGCCGACCATCAGGGCGGCCACGACCACGCCCCAGAACGAGCCGAGCCCGCCGATGACGACGACGACGAAGGCCGGGGTGATGATCTCCTGGCCCATGGCGGGATGGATCGAATAGATCGGCGCGAGCAGCACGCCGGCGAGTCCCGCCAGCCCGATGCCGATGCCGGCAACCGCGACCATATAGGGCTGGAGCGAGATACCGAGGGCGCCGACCATGTCGGGGTTCTGCACGCCCGCCCGCACGACCCGGCCGAAGGCGGTGCGCTGGAGCAGGAACCAGAGGCCGAGCACGCATCCGGCCGCGATCAACAGCAGCATCGCCCGATAGCGCGAATAGATGAAGTCGCCGATGAAGATCTGGCCGCGCAGGGCCGGCGGGATCGAGAAGGAGAGCGGCGGCGCGCCGAAGATCATCCGCAGCGACTGCTCGGCGACCATGGCGAGGCCGAAGGTCAGGAGCAGCGAGAGGATCGGATCGGATCGGTAGAAGCGCTGAAAGAGCCCGCGCTCGACGACGATGCCGATCAGCGCGACCAGTACTGGCGAGGCGACCATCGCGCCGCCGAAGCCGATATGGGGCGCGAGCACGATCGTGAGATAGGCGCCGATCGCATAGAACGCGCCGTGCGCCAGGTTGACGATGCCGCCCAGCGAAAAGATCAGCGACAGGCCGAGCGCGATCAGGAGGTAATAGACCCCGTCGAGCAGCCCGTTCAGCACCTGCTGGATGAAGAGGGTGAGCAAGGGTTGGCTTTCGGTCGGAACGCGATGCTGGGAAACGCGCCGTCATCCCGGACGCAGCGAAGCGGAGCTCCGGGATCCATCGTAGGGAACTGCGCTCTACGATGGATCCCGGATCGGCGCGGCTGCGCCGCTTGTCCGGGATGACGGCGCGGGTGTCATGATGTCGGCAGCCTCAGCTCATCCTGCAGACGGCCTCGTCGCCGCTTGTCGCGATGACCTCCATGTTCTCGTCGGGGCCGGGCACGGGCGGCGACGAGGTGAACAGGTCCCACTGGTTCTTCACCTGCGCGGCGGGCAGGGCGGTGATCGTGTACATCTCGCTGATGAGCTGGTGGTCGGACGCGCGGAAATAGCCCTGGCGCGGCTTCATCACGTCGAACTTCGCGCCCTTTTCCCAATGCTCGAGGATCTTGGGCGTATCCGTGCTCTTCAGCTCGTTCATCGACTGCGCCATGATCTTCACGGCGATGTAGTCGCCCCAGGCCTGGTTCTCCGGCGGCTTGCCGTATTTCTTCGTGAAGGCGGCGACGAACGCCTTTGTCGAGGGCGTGTCGATGAGGTGGTGCCAGACCGAGGGCCAGGTCCCGCCGAAATTGTCCTTGCCGGCGGCCCAGGCGAGCGCCGTATCGAAGCCGAAGCCCGCGACCGGGAAGGTCAGGCCGAACTCGGAATACTGCTTCAGGAAGTTGGTGATCTGGTTGCCGGCGAGGTTCGAGATCACGAGGTCGGGCTTGGCGGCGCGGATTTCGAGCAGCAGCGCCGAGAAGTCGGTCGCGTCGGTCGGCACCAGCTTGTCGGCGGCGAACTGGCCGCCATTGCTTTCCATGAAGCGCTTGGCGACCCTGAGCAGGTCATGGCCGAAGGCGTAGTCGGCGGTCAGCGAGAACCACTTCTTGCCCTTTACGAGGCCCTGCGCCATCAGCGATCGGCCGCAGCTCTTCACATACATCGAGTTCTGGTGCTCGACATGGAACATGTAGCGGTTGCAGCTTTCGCCGCGCAGCGCGTCCGAATTGGCGCCCGTATTCACGAAGAGCGTCTTGGTGCGCCCGGCCACCTGCGCGATCGTCAGCGCCGAGGCTGAAGAGATCTCGCCGATGATGCAGGCGACCTTGTCGCGCTCGATCATGCGCTCGGCCTTGGTCGAGGCGGTCTGCGGATTGACCGAGTCCTCCTTCAGCGCCTCGAGCTTGCGGCCGTTGACCCCGCCAGCCGCGTTGATCTCCTCGACCGCGAGGTCGACGGCCATCACCCCATATTCGCCGAGCGGGCCGAGAAAGCCGGTGCGCGGGGTCAGGTGGCCGAAGCGGATCGCGTCCGGCGTCTGCGCCAGGATGATCGACGGGCTGGCGATCAGCCCGGTCGCCGCACCGGCGCCGAGCCCGGCCAGCGCCTGCCGGCGCGAGAAGCGGGTCGTCTTCAACAGGTCTGACATTGGCGTTCCTCCCAGAACGAGCGCCGCGCCGTTTTGGCGCCGGCTGATTTTGATCAGCGGTCTGATGCCGCTTGTCGTGATCTGTGATCACAGTTAGGTTGGCAGACATGATGGCCCGTGTCCAGCCCTTGCCGGTCGCCGCAGAGCGGACTGTTTCCTCGACGGAGCAGGACGGCTCCGCGCTCGATGAGATCGGCGCGCTGCAGCGCGAGACGCTTGGCGAGCGCGTCACCGGCGAGCTGCGTGCGTTGCTGGTGGCGGGGCGGCTCGCCCCGGGCGAGAAGCTTTCTTTGCGCCGTGTCGCCGAGGCGCTCGGCGTTTCGATGATGCCGGTGCGGGAAGCGGTCAACCGGCTTGCGGCGGACCGGGCGCTGGAAGTGCTGCCGGGCAGGGCGGTACGCGTTCCCGTGCTCTCGCTCGCGCAATTCCGCGAGCTGACGCGGCTGCGCCTCGTCGTCGAAGGTTTTGCCGCCGAAGAAGCAGCGCGCAAGGCGACGGCCGACGATGTCGCGCGGATCGAGGCCTTCGATGCCGCCTTCCGCAAGGCCGCGAGCGCCGATCCGCCCGACAGCGCCGGCGCCGTTTCGGCCAATCGCGACCTGCATTTCGCGCTCTACGAGGCGGCCGGGATGCCAAGCCTGATCGAGATGATCGAGCGGCTCTGGCTCAAGGCGGGGCCGATCCTCAACATCGACATGCGCGACGAGCCGCGCCGCCTCAAGGGTGGAAGCGCCATGCAGGCGCATACGCGGCTGCTGGAGGCGTTGCGAAGCCAGGACGCCGCCGCCGCGCGCGCCGCGCTGGAAGACGACATCACGGCCGCCGCCGCGCATATCGAGGAAACGGGCCAGCTCAGCGCCTGAGATCAATCTGGACGGGAGACGCAAGGATGGATTTGCAGATCAAGGGCTTGCGCGTGCTGGTGACGGCCGGCGCCAATGGCATCGGCCGCGCGACAGCGCGCGCCTTCGCGGCGGAGGGGGCGAAGGTCCATATCTGCGATGTCGACCATGCGGCACTCGCGGAGATGGCGAAGAGCGACCCCGGGATGACGCAGTCGGTTTGCGATGTCTCCGACCGCGCTGCTGTCGGCCAGCTTTTCGAGGAAGCGCTCGCGGTACTCGGCGGGCTCGATTGCCTCGTCAACAATGCCGGCATCGCCGGACCGACCGGCCGCGTCGACGAGATCGACCCCGCCGATTGGGATTCCTGCGTCGCCATCGATCTGACCGGGCAGTTCAACTGCACAAGGCTCGCGGTCCAGCACCTGAAGCAGTCGAGCAACGCCTCGATCGTCAATCTCTCCAGCCAGGCCGGCAAGCACGGCTTTCCGCTGCGCTCGCCCTATGCGGCGGCGAAGTGGGGCGTCATCGGCTTCACCAAGGCGCTGTCGGCGGAGCTCGGCGAGTTCGGCATCCGCGCCAATGCGATCTGCCCCGGCCTCGTCGAGGGGCCGCGCATCCAGAGCGTCATCGCCAACAAGGCGCGCAGCTTCAACGTCTCGCATGAGGAGATGACGCAGCGGCTCTTCGCCGGCGTCTCGATCAAGCAGTTCGTCGATCCGGCCGACATCGCCAAGCAGATCGTCTTCCTGGCGTCGCCCTTCGCAAAAACGATCTCGGGCCAGGAAATCTCGGTCTGCGGCGACACCAGGATGCTGGCCTAGTTGGATCAGGCCGACAATCGCGGCAGCACTATGCCGCGATTTTCACCGGACGTAGGCCAGCCGATACCGCCCCCGGATTTGGCTCTCCGGATGTCCGTTTTGGACATATGCCGTCGCGAACCAGCGAAATTGCGGTTCGCCTTGTTCAACCGCGGCAAACTTTGCGTTTCCCTACATCGCCCGCGATACGCCTGAAGCCTAGGGGCTTGACGGCGCGCGAAGCTTGCGCCTAAACTTAACTCAATGGTTAAGTTTCAAGAGACGCAGCTCGACCGGACATTTTCAGCGCTGGCGGACCCGACGCGGAGGGCCTTGCTGGCGCGGCTGGAGCGGGAGGACGGGCTCTCCGTCAGCGAACTGGCCAAGCCGTTTCCGGTCTCGCTGCCGGCGATCATGAAGCATCTCGACGTGCTCTCGGATGCCGGACTGGTCACGCGGACGAAGGCGGGGCGCACGGTGTCCTGCCGTTTGAATGCGGAGCCGATGGAGGAGGCGATGGGCTGGCTGGCGCACTATCAGCGGTTCTGGACCGAGCGGCTCGATGCGCTGGAGGCGCTGCTGGAAGCGCGGCGCAAAAGCGAAGGCTGAGGAGAGGAGCGGGCCGATGCATCAACAGGTGACACCGAGCCTCACGATGAAGCGACGCCTCAACGTGTCGCCTGCCGAGGTCTACAAGGCATGGACCGATCCCGAGCTGCTCGTCCGCTGGTTCGGGCCCGAGAACGTCGTGGCCCAGGAGGCCGAGATCGATCCGCGCGTCGATGGCGTCTATCGCGTCGTGATGCGGGAAGACAATGGCGAGCGCCATGAGGTGTCGGGGCGCTATCTGGAGGTGGTCGAGAACGAGCGCCTCGTCTTCAGCTGGTCCTGGGTGACGACGCCGGAGCGCATCTCGCGCGTCACCGTCACATTGAAGCCCGATGGCGAGGGCACGATCCTGACCCTGCTGCACGAGAAGCTGTTCGACGACGCGGCCGTGCGCGGCCACACCCATGGCTGGACCGGAACCATGGTCAAGCTGGAGGCCTACTTCGCCTGAGGCGGAGCGTAGCGCTGCCCTGTTCGGGCACGCATTTGAACGGCCGCCGGCACGGCGCCGGCGGAAGCACAGGAGCGGAGACGATGGAACACAGGATCGTATCCCGTGCGGAGTGGCTTGCCGCACGCAAGGCGCATCTCGCCCATGAGAAGGAGTTCACCCGCCGGCGCGATGCGCTCTCGGCCGAGCGGCGCGAACTGCCCTGGGTCAGGGTCGACAAGGACTATGCCTTCGAGGGGCCGAAGGGCCGGCTGTCGCTGGCCGATCTGTTCAACGGCAACAGCCAGCTGATCGTCTATCACTTCATGTTCGGGCCGGGCGCCAAGGAAGGCTGCGAAGGCTGCTCCTTCCTCGCGGATCACTTCGACGGCGCCAACCTGCACCTCAAGCATCACGACGTCAGCCTGGTCGTGGTCTCGCGGGCGCCCTATGGCGAGTTCCAGCCGTTCCGGCGCCGCATGGGCTGGGAGTTCCCCTGGGTTTCCTCGGCCGGCAGCGACTTCAACCACGACTTCCACGTCTCGCCGAGCCCGGCCGAGAAGGCGGCCGGGCGCTATGAATACAATTACGAGATGCATGAGGGCGAAGGCGGCGAGATGCCGGGCTTCAGCATCTTCCACCGCAACGAGGCGGGCGAGATCTTCCACACCTACTCGACCTATGCGCGCGGCGGCGACCTGCTGATCGGCGCCTACAACTTCCTCGACCTGACGCCCAAGGGCCGCAACGAGGCGACGATCATGAAATGGATGCGTCATCACGATCGCTACGACGAGAAGCCCGATGGTGCCGCGAGCGTCCTGCCTCTGGCTGCCGTGGGCTCCTGCTGCGGCTGAATACCGGGCTTCGCGCATCCGCGTGAAGCGTTCCGGGTCGATATCAACGTTTGAAGCGCGGCTGCACTGACGGCTGCGCGTGAGGGAGAACGAAATGGCTTATGTCGATGGTTTCGTCGTGGCTGTGCCGGCCGCGAACAAGGACATCTACCGCAAGCACGCGGCCGATGCGGCGCCGCTCTTCAAGGAATTCGGCGTCAGGCGCCACGTCGAGGCCTGGGGCGACGACGTCCCGGACGGCAAGGTCACGGACTTCAAGGGGGCGGTGAAGGCGACGCCCGACRAGGTCGTGGTCTTCTCCTGGTTCGAGTACCCCGACCGGGAAACGCGCGACGCCGCCAACGAGAAGATCATGAGCGATCCGCGCATGAAGGAGATGATGGGCCAGGACATGCCCTTCGACGGCAAGCGCATGATCTATGGCGGCTTCGCCTCGCTGTTGGACGAAGGGGAGGGCGGCGCGATGGGCTATCTCGACGGCGTCCTCGTCGCCGTGCCCAATGACCGCATGGACGATTATCGCAGCTTCGCCGTCAAGCACGCCGCGTTGTTCAAGGAGCACGGCGCCCGCCGCGTCGTCGATGCCTGGGGCGATGACGTACCGGACGGCAAGGTCACCGATTTCAAGGGCGCGGTGAAGGCGCAGGCCGGCGAGACGGTGGTCTTCAGCTGGGTCGAGTGGCCGTCCAAGGCGGTGCGCGCCGCCGCCTGGGGCAAGATGATGGAAGACCCGCGCATGGGGGCGCTCAAGATGCCCTTCGACGGCAAGCGCGTCGTCTATGGCGGCTTCGCGCCGCTGCTGGACGTGTGATGCGCAATACGACTCCGTCATTCCGGGCTTGAACCGGAGTGACGGAGTCGGGCTGGTCCGGCGTGCTCAGCCCGGCCCGGCGCCCTGCGTCGCCAGATAGAGCGCGTAGATCGACTGGCTCGCCGCCATGAACAGGCGGTTCCGCTTCGGCCCGCCGAAGCAGATGTTGCCGCAGACCTCCGGCAGCCGGATGCGGCCGATCACCTTGCCGGCCGGGTTGAACACGGTCACGCCGTTGTAGCCGACATTCCGGCCGGCATTGCTCGACGCCCAGAGATTGCCCTCGACATCGCAGCGCAGGCCGTCCGGCCCGCAATTGATGCCGTCGATCATGCAGTCCGAGAAGACCTTCCCGTTCGACAGCTTGTTGTCGGCACCGACATCGAAGACATGGATGTCGCCCTTGCCGCCGGGGCCGGTATCGCCCGGTCCCTTGCCGGTGGAGGCGACGTAGAGCTTCTTGAAATCGGGCGAGAAGCACAGCCCGTTCGGGTCCGGAACCTGTTCTTCGCGGATGACGAGGTCGAGCCGCCCGCTCGGGTCGATCCGGTAGACATTGGTCGGCAGTTCGCGTTTGGCGAGGCCGATGCCGGGCGGCTGGCCGAGGCGAGGATTGATCTTGCCGTTGGCATTGCTCGGGCCGCCGGCTGCGTCCGGCGCGCCTTCATAGAGCTGCCCGCCATAGGGCGGGTCGGTGAACCAGTAGCTGCCGTCCGTATGGGCGACGATATCGTTGGGCGAATTGAGCTTCTTGCCCTCGAAGGCGTCAGCCAGCACCGTCGCCGAGCCGTCGAGCTCGTAGCGCACGACGCGCCGGTTCAGATGCTCGCAGGAGAGCTGCCGGCCCTGGAAGTCGAAGCTGTTGCCGTTGCTGTAGCCCGAAGGCATGCGGAATACGCTGACATTGCCGTCGTCATCGAGCCAGCGCATCTGCCGGTTGCGCGGGATGTCGCTCCAGACCAGATAGCGCCCCTGCGCGTTCCAGGCCGGGCCTTCGAGCCAGAGCCCGCCGGTCCAGAGTCGCTGGATTGCGGCGTTGGGTTGGGCGAGGCCGTTGAAGGAGGGATCGACGGCGATGACGTCCGGGTCCCAGAAATAGGTCGTCGGCGCGCCGCGGCGGCTGAAATCGCGCGGCGGCGTGGTGATGGTGGTGGGCGGGCTTGCCCGGTCGGTCGGAGATTGCGCGAAGACGGGCGTGGAAGCGGCGGCGAAGGCGCTGGCGCCGGCGGCCTGGATCAGCCTGCGGCGAGAGAGCCGCTGCGTGGATGAGATCGGATTTGAATCGTCATGCGTCGAACGGTGGCCCTCTGACATCGTGTCCTCCTGATTTTATGGTTGAAACGATTTAAATTTGCAGAAAGGTCGAAGTTCTCGGTCGCTCGGTTCTCCTTTTCGAAGGGCAAGCAAGGTCAGCAGGATCGCTTGGCCGGGTCGAGCCCTGCTTCGCGCAGAACTATCCTGCGCAAGGCGCAAGGCGTAAAGGTGACGCATCGCCGATGCGGCTCGATTTCTCGCGGCCGCCATGCAGGGGCGGCATCTTGCCCGCGCCCGCCAAATGACCGAGAGATCGGGCAGCCCCACCGGATACTCCCCATGTTTGCAGGCATTCCTCTCGGCGATCTCGCCTTCCTCGCCGTGTCGCTGGTGCTTGCCGGCGCGGCCACCGGCCTGCTCGCCGGCGTCTTCGGCGTCGGCGGCGGCGCGGTCATCGTTCCCGTGCTGTACGAGGTTTTCCGCGTCATCGGCGTCGCCGACGAGGTGCGCATGCCGCTCGCCGTCGGCACCTCGCTCGCGGTCATCATCCCGACCTCGATACGCTCGTTCAATGCGCATCGCGCCAAGGGGCTCGTCGATCTCTCCATTCTCAAGGTCTGGGCCGTGCCGGTCGTGCTCGGCGTCATCGTCGGCAGCTGGATCGCCCGCTATGCGCCTGCCGACCTGTTCAAGATCATCTTCGTGGTCGTCGCGCTGATTTCTGCGATCCGCCTGCTCTTCGCGGCCGACCGCTGGAAATTCGGCGAGGAGATGCCTGGCAAGCCGCTGATGGTCGCCTATGGCGGCGTCATCGGCGTGCTTTCGGCGCTGATGGGTATCGGTGGCGGCCAGCTTTCCAGCCTGTTCATGACCTTCTATGGCCGCCCGATCCATCAGGCGGTCGCGACCTCCTCGGGGCTGGGCGTGCTGATCTCGATCCCCGGCGCGCTCGGCTTCATCTATGCCGGCTGGCCGAAGATGGACATCCTGCCGCCGCTCTCGCTCGGCTATGTCTCGTTGATCGGCATGATCCTGTTCATCCCGACTTCGATCTGGACGGCGCCGATCGGCGCACGGATGGCGCACCGGCTCTCGAAACGGCGCCTCGAAGTCGCCTTCGGCGTGTTCCTGCTGTTCGTCGCCAGCCGGTTCATCTGGTCGCTGCTGCACTGAGCGGGTGCCGGACGATGAGCGAAACGGTCATCCGCCTGCTTCAGCTCGCAGACCACCCGGCGCTGGCCGCGCTGATGGCCGAGATGCAGGGCCATTACGCGGTGCCGTGCCCGCCGCTCGATGAGATCAGGGCCGGTCTCGCGGCCCTGCCGGCAGGCGTCGATATCCTGGTCGCGGCGAAAGGGCAGCCGATCCTCGGCTTCGCCTCGGCCTGCAATCTCTATCCGGGACCGGGGCTGAAATCCGGCTTCTTCCTGAAGGAGATCTACGTTGCCGACGCCGCTCGTGGCGCGGGCCTCGGCCGCGCGCTGATGAGGGCATTGGCTGAACTCGCCATCGAGCGCGGCCACCGGCGCATCGACTGGACTGCCGATGCGGACGATGCACCGTTGCTGCGCTTCTATGAAGGCCTCGGCGCGGTCGCACAGACGAAGAAAATCTTCTATCGACTGACCGGCGAGGCACTGGAGGCGGTAGCGAAGACATAGGCCGTCAGTCTCGGGCGTAGCGGAGCGTAGACTCGAGAAACTCGTGACGAGAAGACCCTCGTTTCCGAGATGCTCGGGTCAAGCCCGAGCATGACGCAGGGCCCTATGGCTTCTCCCGCAGCCGCTCCGGCAGCTCGGCCATGATTTTCAGCCGCTCGGCCTCGCTCAATCGGCCCCATTGCGCGATCTCGGCCAGCGTCCGCCCGCAGCCCTCGCAGAGCTTGCTCGCCGGGTCGATGACGCAGACCTTGATGCAGGGCGTCGAGGCGGTGGTCACCGTCCTGCCCATCCCAGGGCGAGCGCCAGACCGAGATAGATCGCGATCTCGGCGAGCTGCTGGGCCGCGCCGAGGATGTCGCCCGTCTGGCCGCCGATCAGCCGCCGCGCCAGCCGCGAAAGAATCGCCGCCACGCCATGCGCCAGCGCGAAGCCGAGAAGCAGCCCGGCGACCGGAAGATGCGCCGCCAGCGTGATCCCGCTCGCCAGCAGCAGGCTCAAGGCCAGCGCGATCCGCGCCGTCAGGTCTGTCGGCTGACCGACCGAAGCCGAGGCGCCGCCGCTGCGCGCCGCCGGTTGCGTCGCAAGCAGGAAAAGGCCCTCGGCGCGCGACCAGGGTGCGGCGACCAGCACCGCCGCCGCCACGGCCCAGGCGCCGGAGCGGTCGAGGATCATGGCGAGCAGGCTCGCCCGCAACAGCAGCGACAAGCCCAGCGCCAGCGCGCCATAGGAGCCGACGCGGCTGTCCTTCATAATTTCCAGTCGGCGCTCCGGCGTATGCCCGCCGAACAGCCCGTCTGCGGTGTCGGCCAGCCCGTCCTCATGGAAGGCGCCGGTGGTCAGCACCAGCACAGTCAGCGCAAGCCCCGCGACGACCATTCCGCTCAGGCCCGCCAGTCCAGCCGCAAGCGCGACGAGCGCCGCCGGCAGGGCGATGATCAGCGCGGCGAAGGGCAGGGCGCGCGGCACGGCCCGGAAATCGGGAATGGCATGGCTGTCGGCCTCGCCCGGCAACTGCGGCACGGGCAGGCGCGAATAGAAGCGCAGGCAGATCGCGGTCGCGATCGGCCAGCCCGGCCAGCTTGGCGGGGGCGTCTCCGTCGTCGTGTCGGCCTCCGCCATGCCTGCTGCGCCGCTCCGCTCGATTGTCTTCACACGCTCGAGCCTATAGCAGCAGCGCAGACCGCGCCGCCACGCCTAGCGTGTGGGCGCCAAGCCCTTTGCCTGACGGAACTGCCATGGCCGCCTCCGGATTACCCTTCGACGATATCCGCGAACTCATCGCCGCGATGCCCGGCCCCGACATGGGGGCCGCGAATGCGGTGCGCGCCCGCGACGCCAACCTCACCAAGCCGGCCGGCAGCCTCGGCCGCATGGAGGAAATCGCCGAATGGCTCGCTGCGTGGCAGGGCAAGGCGAAGCCGACCGTCGACCGGCCGCTGGTCTGCGTCTTCGCCGGCAATCACGGCGTGGTGGCGCAGGGCGTGTCCGCCTATCCGCAATCCGTGACTCGCCAGATGCTGGAGAACTTCGCGGCCGGCGGCGCCGCGATCAACCAGATCTGCGCGGCCTATGATCTCGGCTTCAAGGTCTTCGACCTCGCCCTCGACCTGCCGACCGGCGACTTCACCCAGACAGATGCGCTGGACGAGCGTGCCTGCGTCGCGACCATGGCTTTCGGCATGGAAGCGCTCGTCGGCGGCACGGATCTGCTCTGCCTCGGCGAGATGGGCATCGGCAACACGACCTCGGCGGCGGCGATCTATGCGGCGCTCTATGGCGGCGACGCGGCGCATTGGTGCGGCCGCGGCACCGGCGTCGACGATGAGGGGCTGAAGCGCAAGGTCGCGGCGGTGGAGGCGGGCTTGGCGTTGCATCGCTCCCATCTCAAGGATCCGCTTGAAGTGCTGCGCCGTCTCGGCGGGCGCGAGGTCGCGGCGATCTGCGGCGCCATCATCGCCGCGCGCTCGCAGCGCATCCCGGTGATCCTCGACGGCTATGTCGTCACGGCTGCCGCCGCGATCCTGCATGCGATCGAACCCTCGACCATCGACCATTGCATCGCCGGCCATCTCTCGGTCGAAGGCGCCCATGCCGATGTGCTCGCACGCCTCGGCAAGGTGCCGCTGCTGGCGCTCGACATGCGCCTCGGCGAAGGCACGGGCGCAGCGCTGGCGGCCGGCCTCGTCAAGGCCGCTGCGGCCGTCCATTCCGGCATGGCGACCTTCGAGCAGGCGCAGGTGGCGCGGAAGGGGTAGTTCGGCTTTCGCCGGAACCACCGCCGTCATTCCGGGGCATTGCGCAGCAATGAGCCCGGAACCCAGAACCGATGAGTGTTCTCGAAAGGGCGACCGTCCGGTTCGCCCATCAATCATCCGCCTCGGTTCTGGGTTCCGGGCTCGCGCCTTTGGCGCGCCCCGGAATGACGGCAGCGGTTCCTGCGAACGCTATCCCTCGTAATCCGTCTTCAACCCCGCCCGCTCGGCATGACGCTCCTGCGCCAGTTCGATCAGGCGCGTCAGCAGCGCCGGGTAGGGCAGGCCGGAGGCCTCCATCATCTTCGGATACATGCTGATTGCGGTGAAGCCCGGCAGCGTGTTGATCTCGTTGAAGTAGAAGGCGCCGCTCTGCCGGTCGAGGAAGAAGTCGACCCGCGCCAGCCCGCTGCATTCCAGCGCGACGAAGGCGTCGATCGCCAGCTTGCGCACGCGTTCCATCTGCGCGGCATCGAGCCTCGCCGGCAAGTCGACGGTGGCGCCGTCCTGGTCGATATACTTGGCCTCGTAGGAGTAGAACTCGTGCTGCGGTCCGGCGTTGAGCTCGCTCGCGACGCTGGCGACGGGAGGATCGCCGTCGAGCACCGCGATCTCGATTTCGCGGGCGTCGATGCCCTGCTCGACCAGCACCTTGAGATCGTACTGGAACGCATCGGCTAGTGCGGCGTCGAGGTCCTCCCAGCGCTTCACCTTATGGACGCCGACGCTGGAGCCCATGTTGCAGGGCTTGACGAAGACGGGCAGTGCCAGCGCCTCGCGCGCTGCCTTTGCCGCGCCTTCTGGGGCGCGTCGGTAATCGCGCCGCGACAGGGCGAGATAGGGCGCGACCGGCAATCCGGCGAGCGCGGCGAGGCGCTTGGCGATGTCCTTGTGCATACCGACGGCGGAAGCGAGCACGCCCGATCCGACATAGGCCGCACCCGCAAGCTCGAGCAGGCCCTGCATCGCGCCGTCCTCGCAGAGCGGGCCGTGGATCACGGGAAACACCACGTCCACCGGCGGAATGGGCGGCGCGGCGCTGTCGGAGGGAAGGATCGCGGTGAGATCGCCCTGCGGCTCCAGCCGGATCGCGGGCGAGTCGGTCGGAATCGGAAGGCTCTCGGTATTCGCGGCCTCGATGCGGCGCAGATCGTGGCACTGCCAGCGGCCCTGCTTGTCGATGCTGATCGGGACGGGCTCGAACCGCTCGCGGTCGAGATAGCGCAGGACGGAGGCAGCCGATTTCAGCGAGACCTCATGCTCGCCCGATTTTCCGCCGTAGAGCACGGCGACGCGCGTTTTCCGGTTCATGGTCCGATAGTCCGAGGAGAGAGGGCAGGCGCCGCAGGGTGGGGCGGCAAAGATGTTTCTCAACTGTGGGGCGAGATTCGGGCGATGGGCTTCACGCCGCCCGCGACTTCGGCTCCGGCAGGGCCGCGAGCGTATCCATCACGCGCTCTGCCGGGAGGGTGATCGTCACCTCCGTGCCGGCACGCGGCCGCGACTTCAGGCTGAAGCCGCCGCCATGCAGGTCGATCAGGCCCTTGACGATCGGCAGACCTAGCCCCGAACCCTGCTCGGCCGTCTTGATGGCGAGCGAGCCGCGCCCGAAGCTCTGCATCACGATCGGGATTTCGTTCTCGGGGATGCCGGGCCCGGTATCGGCGACCGAGACATATTGCCCGCCTGTCGCCGTCCAGCCGACCTTGATCGTGATCTCGCCACCCTGCGGCGTGAACTTGATGGCGTTGGACAGCACGTTGAGGACGACCTGCCGGATGGCGCGCTCGTCGGCCCAGACCCGCGGCAGCTCGGGCTCGGCGAGCGCCCGGATGCTCTGGCCCTTCGCCTTGGCGCGCATCGCGAGCATATGCTGGCAGTCGTCGACGATCCCGGCGAGCGACAGCGCCTCCTCGTTCAGCTCGTACTTGCCGGCCTCGATGCGCGACAGATCGAGGATTTCGTTGATGAGGTTGAGCAGATGCTGGCCCGAGCCGTGGATGTCGCCCGAATACTCCTTGTACGCGGCGTTGGCATGCACGCCGAAGATCTCGTTCTTCATCACCTCGGAGAAGCCGAGGATGGCATTGAGCGGTGTGCGCAGCTCGTGGCTCATCGTCGCGAGGAAACGCGACTTCGCGAGATTGGCCTCTTCCGCCTTGCGCCGGGCCTCGTCGGAATTCGCGTTGGCGGTTTCGAGTTCGGCGATCAGCGCGTCCTTCTCGGCCCGGAAACCGATCGAATCCACCGAGCTGGCGTAGAGCCGGTTGGCGAGGAAGATGAAGAAGAGCTGCGCCGAGGCCGCCATGAGCGCCATGGTGACGCTGTCGATGTCGCGGCGTTCCCAGAAGAACGCCATGATGCCCGCGATGATCGGCGTCAACCCGGCATAAACAGCCATCGGTATCGTGGCGGAGAGCATGACGGTGAGCGCGCTGACGATCAGCAGCGCCGTGGTCACGAAGACCTTCGCGCCAGCCGCCTCGACGGGCGCGAACAGCAGCAGGAGCAGCGCCCAGGACAGGCCGTGCAGGCCTTCCGCTACGGTGAAGAGCCGGCGCCAGCGCTTCAATCGGACCGTATCGGCGGGCTTGCCCAGATAGCGGCGCGACAGGGCGACGACGATGAGCGTGCTCAGCAGCACCGCGCTGCTCCACAGCGCGACACGCGACRTCGGCAGCCAGAGGCAGGCGGCAGCGGCGATGCCGGTGACGAGCACCAATGTGCCGACGGAGCCCGAAAGGCGGTACTGCGCGAAGACCCGCAGCAGTTCTGAATCGAATGCGCGTTCGAGCCCGGTCGAGGAGGTCAGCCGCTCGCGCACGGATTTGACCTCGCGCGAAACGACCTTGCGGCGCGCCATTGCGGAAGGGTCGGGTCCGCGCCCGCGCTGCACCTGTTCGGCCGTCACTTCCGCCATGGTCGGGAGCGTGTATCCTCGTTCCGCCGTGCGGCATGCACGGACGGCTCGCCATCATGGACACCAAATCGTTAAGCTCTTCCTGATGGCTCCCTTCGGATTCGGCTCTTCCCGCTACGGACCTTTCGGCTGGCGCCGCGTCGGCCGCATGGCTGATTTCGTCGTGGCGCTCGGGCTTTTGGGCTTTCTCGCGCTCGCCGGCGCGATCCTGCAATACCGCCTCGGCCCGGCCCGGACGCTCGTCGGGCCAGCGCAGGCGATCGACGGCGATTCATTGCGGCTGCTGGGCGAGGAATTGAGGCTGGAAGGGATCGACGCGCCGGAATACCGCCAGAGCTGCGCCGGGCCCGGCGGGCGGCAGGTCGCCTGCGGCCGGGAAGCGCGCCGTGCCCTGCAGGGGATGCTCGCGAGCGGCCTGGTGTTATGCGAGATCGGCAAGGCCGATCGCTACGGTCGCGGATTGGCCCGGTGCCGACTGGGCGAAACCGACATCAACGCCAGGTTGGTCCGCGACGGCCATGCGGTGTCCTATGGCGCCTATCGCTCCGAGGAGGACGAGGCGCGGGCGGCCGGGCGCGGGCTCTGGGCGCTGCAGTTCGAACGGCCCGAAGCCTGGCGGCGGTCCCATCCGCGTTGAGACCGCAAGGAGCCTGCCGATTGCGGCATCACCTCGCCATGTTCGCGTCACGAAACGCCAGCATGTGGTTGACCTTCCGGCGCGGGCCGTGATCCGGTGCGGCCGGAGACGGAGAGTATCTGATGAAGCTCTATGATGGCGGGCGGGCGCCGAATCCGCGACGGGTTCGCATCTTCTTCGCGGAGAAGGGCGTGTCGCTGCCGGAGCTGGTGCCGATCGACATGGCCAAGAAGGAACACAGGTCCGAAGCCTTCACGAAGATCAACCCGGCGCAGCGCCTCCCGGTGCTCGAACTCGACGACGGGACGGCCCTGGCCGAGACGATCGCCATCTGCCGCTACATCGAGGCCCTGCACCCGCAGCCGCCGCTGTTCGGCCGGGATGCCAAGGAGCAGGGCACCATTGAGATGTGGAACCGGCGCGTCGAGCTTGGCCTGTTCGCCAGCGTGGCTGCCGTCTTCCGCCACAGCCATCCCTCGATGGCTGAGCTGGAAGAGCAGGTTCCCGAATGGGCCGAGGCCAATCGCGAGCAGGTCGACGATCATCTCTGGCTGCTGGAGCTTCAGCTAGCGAGCAGCGGCTTCATCTGCGGCGAGGCGCTGACCGTGGCGGACATCACCGCCGGCATCGCCATCGATTTCATGAAGCCGTCGCGCATTCCGTTACCGGAGGATTTCGTCAACATCCGCCGCTGGCACGGCCAGCTCTCGACGCGCCCGAGCTGGAAGGCGTGATGCGCCGGCGTTTTCTCGCCCTGCTCGTCCTGTTGACGTCGACGGTCGCGCTGCAAGCTGCCGAGCGGCTGAGCGGAGAGGCGATCGAACGGGCCTTCCGCGGCAACACTGTGTCCGGTCGCTATACCAATGGCGGCTTCTTCACCGAGTACCATGACCCCGACGGGCGGGCGCGCGGCCATAACGGCTGGCAGCCCAATACCGACGCTTGCTGGATCACCAAGCCTGACCGCATCTGCTACTATTACGGCCCACAGAGCGACCGGACCGTGCATTGCTTCTCCGTCGAGATGAGCGGCGAGCTCTATGTGCTGCGCAACACCGGCAACGGCATGGTCAATGCGCTCGCCAAGGTCGAGCTCGGCAATCCGCGCAATCACGGCGACAACGGCGCGTCCTGGTATTGCGACGGGCTGATCTCGCGCGCGCCCGCGCCGCCCATGAGCCGCAAGCTGGCGCAACGCTGATGAGCCGCGGCGCGCCCGTCATCGCTTTGGCCCTCGGCCTCGTCGTCGCGACCGGTGTGGGTGCCGCCGAGCGACTTAACGGCGAGCAGATCCGGCGCGTCTTCGAAGGCAACACCGTGACGGGCCTCTATTCCGGCTCCAATCTGCCGTTCAGCGAGTATCACCACCCCGATGGCCGGGCGAGCGGCCACAATCGCGGCGTGCCCAACAAGGATGCCTGCTGGACCACGACGCAGGATGCCGTCTGCTATTATTACGGCCCGCATGAGACGCGCCGCACCTACTGCTTCACCATCGAGACCAGCGGCGATCTCTATGTCATCCGCAGCCGGCCCAGCGGGCGCATCAATGGCCTCGCCCGCATCGAGAAGGGCGATCCGCATGATTATGCGCAGAAGCAGCCCGAATGGGCCTGCGACGGCCTGATCTCGCAAGCGCCCGGGCGTTCCAGGCTGGCAAGGCGATGAGCGAGGCGGAAGCGCTCGATACCGTGCTGGCGGAACTGCGCGCCTGCCGGATTTGCCGCGACACGCCGCTCTATCTGCCGCCGCTGCCGCATCAGCCGCGACCGGTCATCCAGGCCTCCGCCACGGCGCGGCTCTGCATCGCCGGCCAGGCGCCCGGCACGCGGGTCCATGCCAGCGGCCGCCCGTTCACCGATCCCTCGGGCGTGCGCCTGCGCCGCTGGCTCGGCATCGACGAGACGATCTTCTACGATGCGGCGAAGGTCGCGGTCGTGCCGATGGGCCATTGCTTTCCCGGCCTGGATTCCAAGGGCGGCGACAAGCCGCCGCGCCGCGAATGCGCGCCGACCTGGCGCGAGCGTGTCTTCGCGGTGTTGCCGCGGATCGAGCTCGTACTCGCGATCGGGCGCTACGCCCAGAATTGGCATCTCGGTGCGAAGGAGGCCGCCAACCTCTCGGCCACGGTCGAGAACTGGCGGGAAATCCTCGCGCGCCCGACCCATCCGCGCGTGCTGCCGCTGCCGCACCCGTCCTGGCGCAACAACGCCTGGCTCAAGCGCAATCCCTGGTTCGAGGCGGAGCTGGTTCCGGTGCTTCAGGCCGAGGTCGCCCGGCTGTTTGCGACGCCGAGCGATACTCAGTAGCGGAACGGGCCGGAATCCAGCCCGCGATCGACCCCGCCGCGAACACTGAGTACCGAGCGGACCGGGCCGAATGCGCTTTCGCCGCGGCTTTCGAGATAGACCATGCCATCGGCGCGGCTGCCGTAACCGCTGCGCGAGCTCTTGCCGAATTCTGCACGCACCGCGCCGCCGGCCCGGACGCAGAAGGACGAGCCTTCGAGCCTGACGAAGCCCGCCCCGTATTCAGGGCAGGGACGGGCGCCGCGACCCGCAGCGGGAGCCGGCTTGCTGAAGGATTCGCGGGGGGCGGCGCGCCCGGGCAGGGGCTCGCCGATCGATTGTGCTGCAGCCGCCGTCGCGAGGCAGGTCAGGAGCAAAGCGAGAATTGAGCGAGGCATGGCGGTATCCGAGCGATCAGGCTTGGTGGCCCTGAAACGAGGCGCGGTTATGACGATCGACGTCATCGTAACACGGCTGCCGGATGGCGCTCATGAAAAACCCCGGCTCGCGCCGGGGTAAGTTCCCCTCGCGCTGCGGCCCCGTTGGATCGGGATCGGTTCGAAAGCGCGAGCGGATTGGAACGCGATAACTTCGAAAATTCAGAAAAGCAGATTTGGAGACGTAAGCAAGAGGTTTTTGCATGTCGAGCATGCAATTTTGTCATGGGTTATCGTGGCGCTGGCCGGCTGCGTCATGCTGTGCGTCAGAACGGGTAGGCTCGGCGTCACAAAAAAGGGCCCGGCGAAGCCGGGCCCTGAAACGTTGATCCAATCGCTCGGAGAGCTCAGCGCGCCCGCGTACGGACCTGGAAGACGTCGAAGCTGAGTTCCGCGACCTGCCACCAGAGATACTGGTCCGAGCGGAAGGCGGCCATGGTCTCGATCGCCTTCTTGAAGTCCGGGTTCTTGGCCGCGATTTCGCCATAGAGCTCGTTGGAGGCCTTCAGGCAGGCTTCCATCACGTCCTGCGGGAAGGGGCGCAGCTGCGTGCCGGCCGCGACGAGGCGCTTCAGCGCCGGCGGGTTCACCACGTCGTACTTCGCCGCCATCTGGGTGTTGGCATAGGTGCAGGCAGCTGTCAGAGCGGCCTGGTAAGCCTTGGGCAGCGCGTTCCACTTCTCCAGGTTGACGAAGGCATGGACCGTCGGCCCGCCTTCCCAGAAGCCCGGGTAATAGTAGTACGGCGCGACCTTGGCGAAGCCGAGCTTCTCGTCGTCATAGGGGCCGACCCACTCGGCGCCGTCGATCGTGCCCTTTTCGAGCGCCGGATAGATGTCGCCGCCGCCGAGCTGCTGCGGCACGAGGCCGAGCTTCTGCAGCACAGAGCCGGCGATGCCGCCGATGCGCATCTTCAGGCCCTGGATGTCGGCGACCGACTTGATCTCCTTGCGGAACCAGCCGCCCATCTGGGCGCCGGTGTTGCCGCAGGGCAGACCGTAAATGTTGAACTTCTTGTAGAACTCGTTGAACAGCTCGTTGCCGCCGTTCTGGAACAGCCAGGCGTTCTGCTGGCGGGCGTTGAGCCCGAACGGGACCGAGGCGGCGACCGCGAAGGTCGGGTCCTTGCCGACATAGTAATACGAAACGGTATGGCACATCTCGACGGTGTTGTTGCTGACCGCGTCAGCAGCCTGCAGCGCCGGCACGATTTCGCCCGCCGCGAAGACCTGGATCTGGAACTTGCCGTCGGTCAGCTCGGAGACCATCTTGGCCATGATTTCGGCGCCGGCATAGATCGTATCGAGCGACTTCGGGAAGCTGGAAGCCAGACGCCACTTCACCTCCGGATTGGACTGCGCGACAGCCGGCATGGCCACGGCAGCGGTGGCGGCGGCGCCAGCCGCTGCGGTCTGGATAAACTGACGACGCTTCATCTAGCGATTCTCCTCGGACGTTTGGCGGGTGCGAGCGTTTCGAACCAGTTCTGTCGCTCGACGTTCAGAATCGCCTTGTACCGAATGGATTTTCGAAGTGCGAGGGATTTTATCGCCGATTCTTGCGACTTTCGGCTAGTTCCGGCACATGCCTAGGCTGGCTCCTGTGGCGGTGCTTAAAGCGACGATGATCGAGACCGAAAACCTGAAACTGCGTCGCCCCGTGACGGAGGATCTCGATGCGATCCACGCCATGCGCCGCGACCCCGCCGTCATACGCCACCTCGGCCGCAAGCCCCTCAATCGCGAGGAGGCCTGGCACCGGCTGACCCGCCTCACGGGCCATTGGGCGCTCCGGGGTTACGGCATGTTCATCGTGGTCGCGAAAGCGAGCGGACACGTCATCGGCGAGGTCGGCCTGTTCGACGGTTACAGGGGCTTGTCTCCGGATTTCGACAATGCGCCGGAGGCGGGATGGATATTGGCGGCTGAGGCCCATGGCAAAGGCTATGCGATCGAGGCTGCCACTGCCGCCCATCGCTGGTTTGCGCAGACGCATGGCGAGCAGCGCAGCGTCTGCATCATAGCGCCCGACAACCTCGCGTCCCTACGCGTCGCGCAGAAGCTCGGCTACAAGAGCTTCGGACAGGTCGATTATCAGGGCGGGCCTGTGACGATGCTCGAACGCATTCCGTTTTGACAGCTCGCCGCCGAGGAGATCAGGCATGGATCAGGACAAGCTCACCAAGCTGCGGCAGCGCTATGCCGGCGCCGGCGGCGGCGACATCCACGATCCGCGCTTCGCCAGGGTCGCTGCGGGCCAATTCACCGGCGACAAGCGCAAATGGCCGTTTGCTGATGTCGCGACCTTCCTCGGCACACCTTACCGGCCGGAGGCGCTTACCAAGCCCGATCTCGGTGGGCTGGATGTCGCGATCATCGGTGTGCCGATGGATCTGGGCGTCACCAACCGGGCGGGTGCGCGCCTCGGCCCGCGCGCCGTCCGCGCCATCGAGCGCGTGGGCCCGATGGACCATGTGCTCGGCACCGCGCCCCTCACCATGGTGAAGGCCGCCGATATCGGCGATGTGCCGTTCCGCTCGCGCTTCTCGCTCGAAAACTGCCATGAGGACATCGAGGCGACGTTCCGCACGATCGTCGAAGCCGGCGTCTCGCCGCTTGCCGTCGGTGGCGACCATTCGATCACCTATTCGATCCTGAAGGCCGTCGGCGCGAAGCGGCCGGTCGGCATGGTGCATATCGATGCCCATTGCGACACGTCCGGCCCGTATGAAGGCTCGAAGTTCCATCACGGCGGGCCGTTCCGCCAGGCGGTGCTCGCCGGTGTGCTCGACCCCGAGCGCGTCATCCAGATCGGCATCCGCGGCGGCGCCGAATATCTCTGGGAGTTCTCCTTCGAGTCCGGCATGACCGTGATCCACGCCAACGAGGTGGACGAGCTCGGCCTCGATGCCGTGATCGCCAAGGCCCTGGCGGTGATCGGGGAGGGGCCGACTTACGTGTCCTTCGACGTCGACTCGCTCGACCCCGGATTCGCGCCCGGCACCGGGACCCCGGAGGTCGGTGGCTTGACGCCGCGCGAGGCGCTGGCGATTTTGCGCGCCCTCAAGGGGCGCGACATCGTTGCAGCGGATGTCGTAGAGGTTGCGCCGCAATACGATGCCACGAGCAACACCGCTCAATGCGCGGCGCAAGTGCTGTTCACGGAACTCTGCCTTCTGGCGGAGGCCCGCGCCGCAGGAAAAGGAAGACCATGACGAGGTTTGGTTCGATTGCACGGTTCGCCGCTCTCGGCGCGCTCTGCATCTTGGGGACGGTCGCGCGTGCCGAAGTGCCGGCAAACGGCCCGGGCTACATGGACGCCGCATTCGCCTCGGTCGACACGCTGATCAAGGCCTCCCAGGGCAAGCCGACCCTCCCACGCCTGGCCGATCCGGTCGAAGGCAAGGTGCTCGAGGATGTCTGGAACGAGGCGGCCATTCTCGGCAAGGCGCCCTATGCCGAGGCCGACATTCCGGCCTTGCTCGCCATCGTCCAGAAGCAGACCCTGATCCTGAAGGCCTACACGCTGTTCTCGCCGGACCGGAAGGCGCCCGATACGGCCAGGAATACGGTCGAGTTTCAGGACGAGCTGACGCGAACGCATGTCTTCCTGCTGAAGGCCGTTGCCGCATCGCTGGAAGCGATCAACAGCTTTGGCGCGCATCTCAAGGTCGAGGAGAAGACCGAGGCTCGCTTCCAGGGGCTTCGCCAGATGCGCCTGGGCTTGCAGGAAATCGTGGCTGGGGCGGCGCTGGCCCTGCGCATTCCGGCGCTGCGCCCGGCGAACCAGCTTCTGATCGCACGCAGTCTCGCCGAGAACGCGGCCGCTCTCGCCGCGGGCACCGCGCCTCCCGACCGGCAGGCGCTGATCGCGGCCTTGCAGGCGGCCCAGCCCGCCTTGAAGCCGGATGCGAAGAAGGCGATCTCGGAGTTCATCCAGACCGTCTCGGCTGCATCCTGCGACGGTCTCTGCCGGCTCAACTGAGGCAGCCGCGCTAGCGGCGTGCCGCCAGCCAGATCACATGGCGCGCGCCGCCGCCGGTCCGGCGGGCGCGCGCCGTCACCTCCTCGGTGGCGAAGCCGGCGTTGCGCAGGCGACGGGTGAAGCCATGGTCCGGCCCTGAAGACCAGACCGCGAGGATGCCGCCCGGCCGCAGCGCGGCCTTGGCGGCAGCCAGCCCCACCGCCGCGTACAGGCTGTCATTGCCCGCGATGGTCAGCCCTTCCGGGCCGTTGTCGACATCGAGAAGGATGGCGTCGTAACCGCCCTTGCCCGTAGCGATGACGCTTGCCACGTCGGCGACGGTCAATTGCACGCGGGGGTCGTCGAGACAGCCTGCGAAGACAGCGGTCATCGGCCCGCGCGCCCATGCCACGACTGCCGGTATGAGTTCGGCGACCTCGACATGTGCATCCGGCGGCAGGTTGGCGAGCGCGGCCCGCAGGGTGAAGCCCATTCCCAATCCACCGATCAGGATGCTGGGTTGGGCGCGCTGACCCAGCCGCTCGCAGACCAGCTTCGCCAGGGCTTCTTCCGAGCCGCTGAGGCGGCTGTTCATCAGCTCGTTGCTGCCCAGCATGATCGAGAATTCGCTGCCGCGCTGCTTGAGCCTGAGGTCGCCGCTGCGATCCGGCAGCGCTGCGGTATCGAGTACGGTCCAGGGAATCACGTCGTTGTCGCCTGTGTCGGAAGCGGCCTTATAGCCGGATCCGGCGGATCCGTCCGGCTGGCGTATCGATATGCGCATGATGCATGAAATGTCGCCGTTTACGCTCTTGTATCGGCGTCAGTGGAATGGCTATTTCATGTTGCGGCGCAGCATGTCGCCAATCTCTTGAAAGCGACTTATGACCCTCGCCGCGCATGATCGCAGCCTGAACGCAGACACGTCCGCCGTCCGTTCGACGCCGGTCGGGCTGGTGCTGTTTGCGCTGGCCATGGGCGGATTTGCGATAGGGACCACCGAATTCGCGGCGATGAGCCTGCTGCCCTATTTCTCGGCCGGGCTGGGAATCGACGAGCCCACCGGGGGACACGTCATTAGCATCTACGCGCTCGGCGTGGTCGTCGGGGCGCCGCTCATCGCCGTGCTGGCGGCCAGGATTCCGCGCCGCACGCTGCTGATCGGTCTTATGGGCGTCTTCGCGATCGGAAACGGCCTGAGCGCGCTGGCGCCGAACTATCACTGGATGCTCGCCTTCCGCTTCCTCAGCGGCTTGCCGCATGGCGCCTATTTCGGCGTCGCGGCACTGGTGGCCGCCTCGCTCTCGGCTCCGAACCGGCGCGCGCAATCGGTGGCGCGGGTCATGCTGGGCCTGACGATCGCGACGATCCTCGGCGTTCCCGCCGCGAGCTGGATGGGGCAAGTGCTGGGCTGGCGCTCGGGCTTTGCCATCGTCGCGGTTCTCGCCCTTATGACGGCGCTGCTGATCGGGCTCTTCGCACCGCGCGACAGGGTTCAGCCTGGTGCGAGCCCCTTGCGCGAGCTTGGCGCGCTGAAGCGCCGGCAGGTCTGGCTGACGCTCGCCACCGGCGCGATCGGCTTCGGCGGGCTGTTCGCAGTATACGCCTATCTGGCCTCGACATTGGTGGCCGTCACCGGCGTTTCGCCCGCGCTCGTGCCCGTCGTGCTCGCCGTTTTCGGAGTGGGGCTGACGCTCGGCACGCTCTTCGCCGGCTGGGCGGCCGACAGGGCGCTGGTTCCCGCGACGGCCGGCATGCTGCTCTGGAGCTCTTTCTGGCTCGCGGCCTTCCCCTTCGCCGCCGGCAACATCTGGGCGGTTTCGCTGGTCGTCTTCATGATCGGCGCCGGTGGTGGCCTTGGCGCCATGCTGCAGACCCGCCTGATGGACGTGGCCGACGATGCGCAGACGCTCGCCGCCGCGCTCAACCACAGCGCCTTCAACACCGCCAATGCGCTCGGCCCCTGGCTCGGCGGCATGGCGATCGCCGCCGGCTACGGCTGGACCTCGACCGGCTGGGTCGGCGCGGCGCTGGCGCTCGGCGGCCTCGCGATCTGGATCGTGGCGGTTCTCGACGCCCGCCGCTGAGCGGGCAGGGCGCTGCTCCCGCACGGTCGACCCCAGCGCTTGATGGCTTCTCCTTTGGCAGGATCGCGCCCGCTGCCGGCCCTTTGAGCGGGGTAGGCTGCGAAAAGCTGCGCGAGCCCCTCTTGCGGGTGGCGCTAAACTGCGCCCAATCTGTCGCGACGGGGCCGAACCGGGACGAATGCAAGTCCGGCGGTTCCGAAACTGCGGGAGGTCCCATGAAAAGTTTCGTTCGTTTCGTCGCGGCTGCGGCGTTGACGCTGGCTGGTGCGACAGGCGCTCTCGCCCAGGCCAAGGAGTGGAAGGAGATTCGGATCGGCACGGAAGGCGCCTATCCGCCCTACAACAACCTGAACGCCAAGAAGGAGCTCGAGGGCTTCGAGATCGACTACGGCAACCTGCTCTGCGAGAAGATGAAGGTGAAATGCACCTGGGTCGTGCAGGACTGGGACGGCATCATCCCGGCGCTGCAGGCCAACAAGTACGACGTCATCTTCGCCGGCATGAACGCGACCGATGAGCGCAAGAAGCAGGTCGACTTCACGTCGGTCTACAGCAAGACCCCGATCTGGGTGATCGGGCCCAAGAACACCAAGTCGGACGATATTTCGCCTGCTGCTCTCAAGGGCAAGTCGATCGGCGCGCAGGGCTCGACGATCCACGCGAACTATGTCGAAAAATTCTACAAGGATTCGACCGCGCGCCTCTATCCCACCCAGGAAGAGGCCAATCTCGACCTGCTCAACGGTCGCCTCGACTATATCGTCGCCGACGCGCTCGCCCTCGCCGACTTCCTCAAGGGGAAGGGCAAGGATTGCTGCAAGAAGATCGCCGAGGTGAAGCGCGACGATGCCATCCACGGCGCCGGTGTCGCCGGTGCGGTCCGCAAGTCGGACACGGCTCTGAAGGACATGATCAGCAAGGCCATCGCCGAGACGATGGCCGACGGCTCGCACAAGAAGCTCGAGGACAAGTGGTTCAAGTACGAGTGACCTGACGCCTGCTGACGCTCACCCGCCGGCCATTTCAGGCCGGCGGGTTTCAGTTCCTCGCGCGCCGGCCATGCCATGTTCGATAAACTTGCTCTGCTCGGCTTCGGTCCCGGCGGCTGGGGCTGGGCCCTGCTGCAAGGCGCTGCCAACACCATCTCGGTCGCGCTCGCGACCCTGCCGTTCGGCCTGGCGCTCGGCCTCGTCATCGCGCTGTGCAAGCGCTCCGACCACGTGATTCTGCGGGGGCTGGCGACGATCTACGCCACCGTGTTCCGCGGCGTGCCGGAGCTTCTGACGCTCTACATCATCTATTTCGGCATCCAGGTCCTGGTGCAGCGCGTCTGGACCGGTTTCTCGATACCGCCCTTCGTCGCCGGCATGGTCGCGCTCGGCCTGGTGCTGGCGGCCTTCTCCAGCGAGGTCTGGGTCGGCGCGCTGAACTCGATCCAGAAGGGCCAACGCGAGGCGGCCTCGGCGCTCGGCCTGTCGAAGGCGCAGGCCTTCCGGCTTGTCGTCTTCCCGCAGCTGATCCGCGTGGCGCTGCCGGGGCTCGGCAACAACTGGATGGTGCTGCTGAAGGAAACCTCGCTGATCTCGGTCATCACGCTGCAGGACATCATGTTCATCGCGACGCGCGCCAATGTCGTGACCAAGGAGCCGTTCCTGTTCTTCGGCACGGCGATGCTGCTCTATTTCTTCTTCTCGCTGGTCTCCGCCTGGGGCATCGACAGGCTGGAACAACGCACCCAACGCGGCCAGGCCGCCTTCGGCGGAGCGACGCGATGAACTGGTGCGAATATCCCGGTTCCTGGGTCGGCAGCGAGGTTCTGCAGAACTATGGCTGCCGGATGGCGAGCGGCCTCTGGGTCACCTTCGAGCTCGTGGCGGTGTCGGTCGCCATCGGCTTCGTGCTCGCGCTCGGCCTCGCCATTACCAGGCTCTATGGTCCGCGCTGGGCGCGGATGGCGGTCAGCGGCTACACCACCTTCCTGCGCGGCACGCCGCTGCTCTGCCAGCTTTTCCTGGTGTATTACGGCCTCGGCCAGTTCCGCGAGTTCTGGCAGGATATCGGTCTGTGGTGGTTCTTCCGCGAGCCGTTCTATTGCGCGGCCTTCACCTTCACCATCAACACCGCCGCCTACCAGGCAGAGATCCTGCGCGGCGCCATCCAGGCGATCCCGCGCGGGCAGTTCGAGGGTGCGCTCTCGCTTGGCCTGCATCGCTGGGCGACGCTGCGCCGCGTCGTGCTGCCCCAGGCGATGATCCTGGCGTTGCGCCCGCTCGGCAACGAGCTGATCGTGATGATCAAGTCCAGCGCGATCGTCTCGCTGGTGACGCTGTTCGACCTGATGGGCGCGACGCGGCTTGCCTTCGCCCGCTCCTTCGACCTGTCGATCTATCTCTATGCGGCGCTGATCTATCTGGTTTTGGTCGAGATCATCCGGCGCATCTGGGACAGGCTGGAGCTTAGACTCAGCCGCCACCTGGCCCTGCGCTGACCCGGCGTTAGCCCGGCAGGGTCAGGACGACGGCGCCGCGCGGGGTTGCGACGACGGTGTGCTCATATTGCACGGTGGGCGCGCAAGGCTCGCTGTAGAGCGTCCAGCGATCGTCGTCCCCCTGTTCCGCCCAGTCCGCTCCCAGCGACAGGAACGGCTCGACGGTGAAGACGAGCCCGTTCGTCATTGTCCGGCGCTCGCGCCGGTCAGGCCAGGTCGCGATCTCCGTCGGCTCCTCATGGAGCGAGCGACCGACGCCGTGGCTCGCGAGGTTGCGCACCAGCGTATAGCCGTTCTTGTCGGCGAAGCGTCCTACAGCCTGGCCGATGCCGGCCAGCGGCTTGCCCGCGCCGACCTGCGCGATACCGGCCCAGAGCGCGCGCCGGCCGTCGCGGCACAGCCGCTCCAGCTTTGGCTTGACCGGCGGCACGGCGAAGGAAGCGCCGGTGTCGGAGAAAAAGCCGTCCTTCTCCGCGGAGACGTCGATATTGACGAGGTCCCCCGCGAGGATGCGCCGCTCGCCGGGGATGCCGTGAGCGATCTCCTCGTTGACGCTGATGCAGGTCGCGCCGGGGAAGTCATAGGCGAGTTCCGGGGCCGGGCGCGCGCCGTGGCGTTCGAGGAAATCGCGCCCGATCGCATCGAGCTCCGCGGTGGTCATGCCGGGCTCGAGCGCCTTGCCAATGGCAGCCAGGGTGCGCGCCACGATCCGGCCGATCTCGCCGAGTGCGCGCAATTCATCGTCGTTGGATATGGTCATGGACCTGAGCTAAGCCGCCGGCGTTCCGGCTGCAACGGGAAAACCGCATGGGCGGCTCACGCTCTTCCGGCTTCCCAGCCCGCCGGCCCCGCGCTAAAGCGCCAAGGTCTTCGTAACGCGGGAGCTGTTCATGGCCAAAGTCGCATTCCTCGGTCTCGGCGTGATGGGATATCCCATGGCCGGCCATCTCAAGGCCAAGGGCCATGACGTCACCGTCTACAACCGCAATCCGACGAAGGCTCAGGCCTGGGTCGCCCAGCATGGCGGGCTTTCGGCGGCAACGCCGGCCGATGCCGCCAAGGGGCAGGAGTTCGTCTTCGCCTGCGTCGGCAACGACGACGATCTGCGCTCGGTCACGATCGGCGAGAACGGCGCCTTCGCCGGCATGGAGAAGGGCGCGGTCTTCGTCGACCACACCACCGCCTCCGCCAATGTCGCGCGCGAGCTCTATGAGGCCGCGAAGCACGGCGGCTTCGGCTTCATAGACGCGCCCGTTTCCGGCGGGCAGGCTGGCGCCGAGAACGGCGTGCTGACCGTGATGTGCGGCGGCGAGCCCGAGACCTATGCCCGCGCCGAACCCGTCATCGTCAGCTTTGCCCGGATGTGCCGGCTGATGGGGCCTGCCGGCTCCGGCCAACTCACCAAGATGGTCAACCAGATCTGCATCGCCGGCCTGGTTCAGGGCCTGTCGGAAGGCGTCCATTTCGCCAAGCGCGCCGGCCTCGACGTCGAGGCCATGCTGGAGGTGATCTCCAAGGGGGCTGCCGGCTCCTGGCAGATGGAGAACCGCGGCAAGACGATGAATCAGAACAAGTTCGATTTCGGCTTCGCCGTCGACTGGATGCGCAAGGATCTCGGCATCGTCCTCGACGAGGCCCGGACCAACGGCGCGCAGCTGCCGGTGACCGCGCTGGTCGACCAGTTTTATGCCGAAGTCCAGAAGATGGGCGGCAAGCGCTGGGACACCTCCAGCCTGATCGCCCGCCTCGAGGGCTGAGGCTCGAGCGTCGGATTCACACGACGCTCTGACAAGAAGATGGACGGCCCGGCTCAGATCGCCGGGCCGCGCCCTTTGCGGGCGAAGCCGACCGCGACGAGGCCGAGCGCGATCAGCATCCAGACCAGCACGTTCATGGATTGCGGCCACAGGGTTACCAGCCAGCTGATCAGCACGGTCAGCCCGGCGCTGATCCCGAGCTGGATCGCGCCCAGCAGTCCTGCGGCGGAGCCGGCAAGCTCGGGACGTGCGGAGAGCGCGTCGGCGGTGGCGCCGGGTATCGTCAGGCCATTGCCGATGGCGTTCACCGCCAGTGGCAGGAACAGGGTCAGCGGCGACCACCAGGGTGAGAACGACAGGGCAAGCGCCGCGCCCGTTCCGATGAACGAGATCACGAGGCCGAGCCGCACCATCTTCGGCGTGCCGACGCGCACTGCCAGCCGCGACATGGCGAAGTTGCCGAGCATGTAGCCGAGTGCATTGAGGATGAAGTAGCTGCCATAGGCGTCGGAGCCGTGCCCCATCGTCTCGACGACGATGAACGGCGTCGCGGCGATGAAGACGAAGAAGGCCGACACCGCGCTGGTTCCGGCCGCGACGTTCAGCAGGAAACCCCGGTTGCGCACGAGCTCCGGAAAGGCTCGGAAGACCCCGAGCAGGGAGCTCTGCGCGCCGATACGGGGCGCCGTCTCCGGCAGGCGCAGGACGGTGAGCGCGAGCACGCAGGTGCCGAACAGGGTCATGAACCAGAAGATGGTGCGCCAGCCGAGCGCGGTCTCGATCTGGCCGCCGAGCCAGGGCGCAAGCATCGGCGCCACCACCATCACCATCGTCACGCTGGCGATCTGGCTCGCCGCCTCGTCGCGGTTGGCGCTGTCGCGGATGATCGCCCGCGACAGCGCGAAGACGGCGCCCGAGCCGGCTCCTTCCAGTATGCGCGCCGTCAGCAGGATTTCGGTCGAAGGCGCCAGCGCTCCCATTACCGAGCCCAGCACGAACAGGCCGACCCCGGCATTGACGCAGGGGCGGCGGCCGAAGCGGTCTGACAAAGGCCCGATAACGAGCTGCGTCAGGGCGACCGAGACCAGGAACAGCGTCAGCGTGAGCTGGATCGTGGCGTAGTTCGATGCGAAGTGGCGGGTCAGGGCCGGCGTCGCCGGAGCCAGCAGGTTGAGCGCGATCGGCTGGAGCGCGGAGATCGCGACCAGGATCGCCAGCGTCGGCTTGGCCGATCCGGCCGTCACGCCGTCGGCTTTCGGGTCAGCTTGAGGTTCGAATCGGGCCGCACGCGCTGCCGGTGCATCGTATAGAGTCCGCTGCCGACGATCAGCCCGATGCCGAGGAAGGCAAAGAGATCGGGCACGTCGCCCCAGACGAGATAGCCGAGCAGCGTGGCGAAGACGATGACGGCATAGCGATACTGCGAGATCACGGCGACATCGGTGCGGCGGAAGGCGCTGATGATGAAGAAGGTCCCGACCGTTACCAGGACGGCGGCCAGCGCCACATAGACGCTCTCGATCCGCCAGACCGGCAGCCATTGCTCGGTCAGCCCGTAGCCGAACGCGACGAGGCCGACGACGACCGTCGTGGTCAGCGAGATGACAGTCGAGGGAACGTCGTCGCCGATGCTGCGCGTCGTCAGGTCGCGGCAGGCGACGAGGAAGGTGCTGAGCAGGGCGACGAGAGCGGCCGCGTTGAAGGAAGCCGCACCCGGCCGCACGATGAACAGCACGCCGATGAAGCCGACGGTGAGTGCCAGCGCCCGTCGCCAGCCGACGCGCTCGATCCGCAGCACGACCGCGAGAGCGACGATGAGCAGGGGGGAGGCCATGTTGATCGCCGTCATGTTGGCGAGCGGCAACAGGCCCAGCGACCAGCCGAAGGTTAACGCGCTCAAGGCTTCGAGCAGGCCGCGCAGCAACACGCGTGGCCGGAAGGCCGTGGCGAGGCGGTCGCTCTCGCGTGCTGCGAAGACGAGCGCGAAACCGACGACGACCGCGAAGACGGTCCTCAGCGCGATCGCCTGTCCGGCCGGATAGGTCTCGCGTGCCAGCTTCATCAGCGTGTCGTTGACGACGAAGAGCGACATGGCCGCGAGCATGAAGACGACGCCGCGGCGATTTTCGGCTGCGCTGGCCAAGAGGTATCCTGCGGGAAAGGCTTAGGCCGCGAAGCGGGAAAGCGAGAACTGTGTCAGATCGAAGGGCGACTGGCCGGCGGTCGAAAGATCGGCCAGGATTTCGCCGATCGCGCTGGCGAATTTGAAGCCGTGGCCCGAGCATGCCGAGGCGAAGACGGCCTGCGGCACGCCCGGCACCGTGTCGATGATGAAGCCTTCGTCGGGCGAAACGCTGTAGACGCAGCCCTTCACCGTCAGAGGCTCGCCGGCCGCATCGGGAATATAGCGCGCGAGGCACTCGCGGATGCGCTGGACCTGGTTTTCGCTCGGCGTCCGGTCCGGTTCGCGCGGGTCCATGGGCTCGCGCCCGAAATGCGGCCCGCCGAGCTTGAAGCCCGGATGCTCGTAGAGTGGGAAACCGTAGAAATTGCCTTCCTCGACGCTGAGGATGAAGACGGGGAAGGCACCCTCGCGGAAGAGTTCGGGCCGCCGCGTGGTGAACCAGCCGATCGCCTGCTTCACGGTGCTGACCCGTTCCGACAGGGCCGGCACCGCGTCGGCGATCCAGCCACCCGAGGTGATGACGAGGCGGCCGGCCGAGTAGGTGCCACGTTCGGTGCGGACGACGACGCCGCCCTGCGCCGTCGGCGTCCAGTCCAGCAGCGGTTCATTGGTGCGGATGTCGGCCCCGCGCGATTGCGCCAGCCCGACATGAGCGTAGATCGCCTTTTCCGAGGCGACGAAACCGCCATCCGGCTGCCACAGGCCGACATGCCCGGCCGGGAGCTGGAAGCCGGGGAAGCGGCGCATCACCTCGGCTCCCTCCAGAACCTCATGCGTCAACCCGTGGTCGAGACAGGATTGCAGGGAGGATTCGACCGGTCCGCCGCCTTTCGGCGCGAGGTCGAGCGAGCCGGTGACATGGAGCAGCTTCATGCCGGCCTGTTCGCCGGTTTCCGCCCAGAGTTCATGCGCACGCCGCACGATCGGGACGTAGTGCGAGCCTTCGAAATAGGCGAGGCGGATGATCCGCGTCAGGCCGTGCGAGGAGCCCATCGCATGGCCGAGCTCGAAGCGCTCGAGGCCGAGAACCTTGAGCCCGCGCTTGGCGAGGTGCCAGCAGGCGGCCGACCCCATGGCGCCGACGCCGGCGACGATGACGTCATAGCTGTGCTGGCTCATGGCTCGTGCCCGTGCGACGTGGAAACCCCAGCCATACAGGCCGCGCAAGAGGTGGTCCAATGCTTCTGCGGCACAGGCGCCGTGCAGGTGCGGAGGAAGCTTTTGTTAACGGACGCCGCCCATAACCGCAGGCAGGGCTGACCTTAGGTGAGACTGGGCTTGGGATGAAGGGCAGGATTCGACGCTGGCTGGGCGCCCGAACTCCCATGGGTAGCGAAGCCCCGACCGAACCGGCGCCGATCGAGGTCGCAGAAGCCCCCATCGTGGCGATTGCTTCCAACGACCTGTCCGTCCGCGATGCGGTTGATGATATCGAGCGCGACATTCTGTTCGCGATGAATCGGCTCACGAAGGAACTGGGTGAGGTCGAGAAGCTCTCAGCCGATTCCGAAAGCGGCTCCCGCACCATTCTGGAAAGTGCCGGCAGCATGCGCATGGCCGTCGGCGCGGCGAGCGAGAACGCCTCCGTCCTGGCCGCCGCGACGCAGCAGGTTTCCCAGTCGGCCGAGCAGGTCGACAGCGCCATGGCGAGCGTCCGCGACCGGCTCGACGCTGCTGTGGAGCATGCGGGGCAGGCCACCTTGATGTTGGACGGCCTCAGCGAGGCGACAGGCGAAATCCGCGGCATCGTCGATTCCATTGCGGAGATCGCTCGCCAGACGAATCTGCTGGCGCTCAACGCCGCGATCGAGGCGGCCCGCGCCGGAGAGGCCGGCCGTGGCTTCGGCGTCGTCGCCTACGAGGTCAAGTCGCTCTCGGTCGAGGTGAGCGAAGCCGTCGAGCATATCCGCAGCCGGGTCGACCGGCTCACGCATGCGGCCCAGAGCTCTACGGGCATCGTCAACGAGGCGCTGCAGATCGTGCGGGACGTCAACCCGCTTATGACGACGATCAGTCAGGCTTCGCAGGAGCAGGCGGCGTCGACAGCGGAATTGTCCCGCAATGCCCGCGAAGCCGCGCTCTTCGTCGAAGGCGTCGCGCGCCGCGCGGATGAAATCGATCGCATCGCTCATGTCACGGTCGCCGAGAGCGAGCGCGCGCGCCGGGCCTCGGAGAAGGGCAGCCGGCTCGTCGGCCGCATGTTGCGCCGCTTCAAACCCGTCCTGCGGCACTCCGCCTTCGCCGACCGGCGGCGCTTCGACCGTTTCCCGACCGCGCGGCGCGCGCAGCTGAGGATCGGCGGCATCGACCTGTCGAGCCGTATCGTCGATGTCGGTCGCGGCGGAGCGCTTCTGGCCGATGCGCAGGCCATCCGGTTAGGCGGCGGCGACGGCACGATCACCATCGACGGCCTGCCGCCGCTCCCCTGCCGGATGACCGGTCACAGCGAGCGCGGGTTGCATCTCGCCTTCGATGCGGATGCTGCCGCCGGCAGCGGCGCATTGGCGCTGATGATCGAGGATATCGAGCGCTCCTATCGCCCCTTCATCGAGCGCGCCCAGGATTTCGCGAACGAAATCGCCGCAGCCATGGAAACGGCCATCGAGAAAGGTCTGATAGCCGAGGAGGATCTGTTCGAGGCGAGCTACACGCCGGTTCCCGAGAGCGAGCCGCTGCAATATCTGAGCCCGAGCCTGCAGGCTCTGGAGGCCGTGCTGCCGCCATTGCTCAGGAAGACGCTCGCGAGCGATCCACGTCTGGTCTTCGCCGTGCCGAGCGATCGCAACGGCTACATGCCGGTGCATCATGCCGAGACGTCGCAGCCCCAGCGCGGCCATGATCCGGACTGGAACGCGGCCCATGCCTGCAACCGCCGTATTCTCGACAGCCGCTCCGGGATCAGCGCGAGCCGCTCGGTCCGCCCGTTCCTGGTCCAGCTCTGCCATCACGACCTCGGAGACGGCCGGATCGAGGCCTTGAGCGAGATCAATGCGCCGTTGCGGGTGCGCGGCCGCCACTGGGGCGGCGTGCGGATGGCCTACAGGCTCTGACGATCGCGGTTCGCACCGGCCGCAACGACGGCAGCGGCGCTACAGCCTGTCCCAGTTCACCGTGATGCTCAGCTTCTGGAACGCCTGCTTCCACAGCGATGCGGCTTGTTCGAGCCGGGCTTGGTCGTAGACGCCCTGGACCTGATGGATGCTCAGCGCCCAGCTCTTGGCGCCCGAATCCTGCCAGACCTTGTCGAGCAGGCGCCGCAGGCGCTCCGGATCGCGCGCGCCGGCCGCGTTGCCGAAGACGGTGAACTGGCCCGAATTCTGGAGCATGTCCGAGACGAGGACGAGCGAGCGATCGCCGTTCGCCACGCGGTTCTCGCGCCGGGAGACGACGTCGCCGATGGCTTCCACGATCGGCGACTGGTTGCCCTTCGCCGGCTGGGTCAGGACGGTGAGAGCATCGTCGAGCGGGCGGCCGAACTTCTCGACCCATTTCACATATTCGCGGCGCGGGTTGCCGATCAGCTCGCTCGCCGTCTTGCCCGGGTTGCACAGCGAGATCAGCGAGGGGAAGCCAGGCTCGAACACGTCGTTGAAAACGTAGATCGACAGCATCCGCTCGGCCGGCAATTCGTCGCCGATCTGCTTGACCAGCTTCTTCAGCCGCCCGGCCTGCACCTCGCTCCAGGGATCGCTCTTGTCGACCAGGATGAGCGTATGCCCGACCGGCCCGCTCTTCGGGCACAGCGTCTCCTGGTCGCGCGGCGGGCCGCGCAGCAGGGAAGGGGCCGCGAAGAACCCGACGAGCGCAACGCCGGCGAGCACGGAAGCGACGATGGCCAGGTTCTCGGTCTTCATCTGTCGCTCTCTAGCGCGGCATTGCGGCGAAATCCTCGGCCGCCTGCTTCTGCGCCGCCTCGTCGCTCTCGAAGGCCTCGCGGCCGGCCTTCGCCGCGCGCAGCTTGACCTGCTCGATCTCGCCGGCGAGGTCGACCCCGCGCAGCAGGATCAGCCTGTCCTTCAGCTTGGCTTCGATCAGGGCGGGCATGCTCGCGAGCTGCTGCTCGAAATCCTCGATCTGGCGGCGGGCCGCAACATATTCCGGCAGTTCCCCCGGCTGGTCGATCTCGGCCAGGTTGAGCGACTGCGAGAAATAGGCGGGCGGCAGATCGGTGCGGACCCGCAGATTGGCCTCGCGATATTGCATCATCGCGGCGTCCTTGGCCGCGCGCAATTGCCCGAGGCGGGACATAAACAGGTCTCGCGCCTTCTCCGCCGCGGCCTTCACGCCCTGCAGCTTGCCGAGCTCGTCGCGGCAATCCTCGCGGAAACCGTCGATCTGGGTGCGGATCGCCTCCAGCTCCGGCAGCAGCTCGACATCGAGCCGGCGCCGCTCCTCCTCGACCGCGCCCCAGCGCTGCCGCCAGCGCTTGTAGGCGGCTGCATGGCCCGGATAGGTGCCGAAGGCCGTATAGCCCTTCGTCGCCGAGACGAAGGCGACGAGGCAGCCGATGATGACCAGAGCGACCGATTTGATGTCGTAGATCGCGAAGGGGTTCTCCAGCATGCGCGGCATGACCTGGAAGGAGCGCGTATCCGGGCTCGCGATCAGCATCTCGCGGTAATGCCCGACCGCGAGATTGAACAATACGATCAGCGCGATCATGCCGGCATAGGCGGGCAGGGCCCAGAACAGGTGCGAGCTCTTCACATGCTGGCAGTATCGCGCCGGCCCGACCCCCATGAAGAAGCCGAGCGCGATGTTGAGCGCCGAGATGATGACGGCCGTGGCCGCACCGCCGACCAGGCCGAAATCGCTCGCCTCGGCGAAGAAATTGCCGTTGAGCAGGCTCTCGATCACCAGCGGCACGACCAGGAAGAACAGGATGAACTGCCACTTGTCGAGCTTGGGATCGGCGCGGCGCTTGTTCTCGTAGTTGAAGAAGGCGTATTCGCGCTTGGCCCTGAGCGCATCGTAGACGCGCTGCTCCAGCTCGCTGCCGTGCTTGTTGAGCATCGCGCGCATCGTGGCCTCGACGCCGCGCACGCGACCCTCGAAGCGCTGCTGCGTGAACAGTTCGCGCCGGCTCGCGACCTCGGCCTGGATGGCGTTGAGGCTCGCCGCAGCGTCCTGCCGCAGCGTCGCGTAATGCTCGCGTGCCCGGGCGATCAGAGTCTGTTCGGTCTGGGACAGCATCGTCGCATCGGCCGGCGGCAGATTGTCCACCGCATCGCTCGCGCCGTTATGGCCGGCCTTGACGGATTCCGCCAGGTGATGCGCGGTCACCGCAGGGCTGGTGCCACGCAGCGAGCCAACGCCGCCATTCTCATTCGCCATGGGCGGCTCGCGTCAGAAAAAGCCGGGCTTCGACGACATCGACCCAGAAATCGCGGAAGCCGGGATAGGAAGGCCGCAGATAGGCCCGTTCGAACCACAGCGTCAGCGCAATCAAGGCGGCGCTACCCAGGATCGGCAGGATGGTGGCGGCAGAAAGCGACGCCGCATCGAGCTCCGCCAGCCGCCAGCCGAGGCAAGCCAGCACCACGGCGCTTGCGATGACGAGCAGCGCGCGAACGCGGTGGCGGCCGGTGTCGTAGGCGAGTTGCAGCGCGGCGGTCATCATCGTGACGGCGAGGGCCGCGCAGAGCTCGAGCACGACGAGCCCGGCGATCACGGCTGCCATGCCGGCTCCGATCCCGGTTGGCGAAGCGGGAGCGAGCACCGTGAACACCCCGCGCGCGGAAGACCAGGCCAGGTAAAGGCAGAAGAGCAGCGCGGCAGCGATGAGAATGGCGAGAAGCGGGAGGGAACGCCGCAACCGCGCCGCCATGATGGCGAGCCGCGCCGCGTGGGTCTGCCTCACGGCGTCATCGATTGCGCTTGCGGCCGCTCTCACGCGGCCTGCGATCGCTTTGAACATGACCCGCAGCAACTCCACCCGTCCGCGGACGGTGACCGCATTCGGCGGGCCGGTCAAGCGAGCGGCGGCCTCCGTCCAGGCCGATCAGCCGCCGGTGACGCTCATATGCCGGCCGACGGCCGGGCGCGCATGGCGCCGGTCGATGATGAAGTCGTGGCCCTTGGGCTTGCGGGCGATGGCCTCGTCCATGGCGCGATAGAGCAGCGCATCGTCCTGCGAGCTGCGCACGGCGGCACGCAGATCGGCCGCATCCTCCTGGCCGAGGCACATATAGAGCGTGCCGGTGCAGGTCAGGCGCACCCGGTTGCAGCTCTCGCAGAAATTATGGGTGAGCGGCGTGATGAAGCCGACGAGCCCCCCGGTCTCCTTGACGCGGACATAGCGCGCCGGGCCGCCGGTGCGGTAGGGATCGTCGACCAACGTGTACTTGTCCATGAGCCGTCCGCGCACCACCGAAAGCGGCAGGTACTGATCGATGCGCCCGGCCTCGATCTCGCCCATCGGCATGACTTCGATCAGCGTGAGGTCCATGCCGAGGCCGTGCGACCACAGCATCAGCTCCTCGATCTCGTCGTCGTTGACGCCCTTCAGCGCGACCGCGTTGATCTTGACCCGCATGCCGGCCTTGCGCGCGGCTTCGATGCCGGCGAGCACGACATTCAGGTCGCCCCGGCGGGTGATCTCGCGGAACTTGTCGGCATCGAGCGTGTCGAGCGAGACGTTGATGCGACGGACGCCGTAGCCGGCCAGCTCGTCGGCATAGCGATGCAGCAGCGAGCCGTTGGTGGTCAGCGTCAGCTCATCGAGCGCGCCGGAGGTGAGGTGGCGTGAGAGCGAGCGGAACAGGCTCATGATGTCGCGGCGCACCAGCGGTTCGCCGCCGGTGAGTCGCAGCTTGCGCGTGCCGCGCGTGACGAAGGCTGTCGCGATCCGATCCAGTTCCTCAAGCGTCAGCAGTTCCTTGCGCGGCAGGAACTGCATGTTCTCGGCCATGCAATAGACGCAGCGGAAATCGCAGCGATCCGTCACCGAGATGCGCAGATAGGAAATCGTCCGGCCGAACGGATCGACCAGTGGCGACCGGGTCAGCGGTTTCATGTCGTCGAGCAGCACGTCTGCCTCAACTCCAAACGCACTGTCCGCTCCGCACAGGATGCGAACAGGTTTTCACATTGCTATAGCGAGACATTGGCATCGATGCGGCCAAGGTCAAGCGCATGGCTGCTACCCGCTGCGAAGGGCTTACACGATCATGTCATCCTGGCCGACCGAAATCCGCCTGTCGAAGGATCGCCGGACCCTGCATGTCACGTTCGAGGACGGCGCGAGCTTAGCGTTGCCGGCCGAGCTGCTGCGCGTCGAAAGCCCCTCCGCCGAGGTCCAGGGCCACCACCCCAGCCAGAAGACGATCGTTCCCGGCAAGGCGGCCGTCGAGATCCTGCGGGTCGAGCCGGTCGGCCACTATGCCGTCAGGCTTGGCTTCGACGACATGCACGAGACCGGTATCTACGCCTGGGACTATCTGCGCGAGCTCGGCGAGCAGGCCGGCGAGAAGATGCGCGCCTACGAGGCCGCGTTGGCCGAAAAAGGGCTGTCGCGGGAGCGGCCCGGCTAGGCGCAGCTTGGCCCTTGGCGCTGTCGCGGCCTTCGGAAGGCTATGATCGGGAGGCTCTTCGGAGCGCCAGCCCGACACCGCTCAGGGTAAGGGCCATGGCGACGAGCTCCCGGACACCCAGGGAATCGCCCAGCAGCAGGGCGGCTGCGAGCGTCCCGATGATCGGCACGAGCAGCATGCCGGTTGCGGCGGCGGAAGCGGGCAGCCGTCTGAGGGCGCCGAACCAGGTCAGGTAGCACAGGGCCATCGGGCCCACCGCCATATAGACCAGGCCGGCGAGACCCGGCGCCGAGAGTGCTAGGACGCGCGGCTGTTCCAGCAGCAGGCCGAGGATCACCATCGGCAGGCAGCCCAGTGCCACCTGCCAGGCGACCAGTACCGTGGGAGGCATCGGTATGGGCTTGCGAGCCGTGACCGTGCCGAGCGCGAACAGCATGGCCGCGGCGAGCGCGAACAGGATACCCGGCCATTTGCCGCCGGCGAGATCGGGACCGCCCATCAGCACGGCGATACCAGCAATGCCCAGGGCGAGCGCCAGCAGGCTCTGCCGGTTCGGCCTCTCGCCGAGCAGGGGCCATGCGATCAGCACCGCCCATATCGGCATGGAATAGGCGATCAGGGCGCCTTCCGAGACTTTCAGCCAGTTCAGCGACAGGGCGGTGAAGCCCATCCAGGCGAAGACGTTGATGCCGGCCGACGCGGCAAGCCGCAGGCGGGCGTCGCGTGGAACTGCAAAACGTTCGCTGCGCAGCCAGGCGAGGGCGGCCAGCCCGATCGCACCCAGTAGCCCGGCGGTGCCGCGCGCGAACAGGGGCGGCCAGTCCTGAAGGACGAATTTGAGCACAGCCCAGTTCAGCCCCCAGCCCATGGCCGTGATCATGAGAAGGATCTGGCCGGACCGCTGATGGGCGGTTTCGGCCGATGCCGCTGCCTCGCTGCCCATAGCCACGAGCCGGCTCAGCGGTGCGCTGCCTTCAGCGCCTGGTCGAGATCGTCGTAGAGATCGCCGACATCCTCGATGCCGGTCGAGAGGCGCAAGAGGTCGGTCGGGCAGGGCGAGCCCGCGCCGTTCGAGGCAGTGCGCGTGCAGGACCCCGCGCCCGACATGGAGCTGGTCAATTCGGCGCTGGCCGCGCTGATCGCCGGCAACCCCGCGCTCAAGGACATCCGCATCGCCGAGGCCTGGGGCGGGACGATCGATTCCACGCCCGATACCGTGCCGG
>NZ_JBFUIF010000032.1:0-50065 GCF_056402015.1 Allobosea sp. P4_C6 | reverse complement strand
GTAGATGCCGGTGTTGTTGGTCAGCTCATAGCGGATGAAGGTGCGCAGCGTGCCGTAGGCGGTCTGCGTACGGACGTCGACGTTCAGGCGGCCACGAGCACGAGTGCCGTAAGCATCCTGGAAGTCGCTGTAACGCTCGCCGACGGCGTACTCGGCGCGGACGCGGCCCGAGATGCGCAGGCAGGAGTCGGTGCCGGGGATGTAGAAGAAGCCAGCGCCGTAAGCGGTGCAGACGCGAACGTATTCGACCGGAGCGGCCTTCCGCGAGGGAAGGTCGGCGGCCTGAGCCCCGGCGACCGCGGCGATGCCGGCGGCGGAACCGAGGAGGAGGCTCTTGACGAGCTTCATTTGGTAACCTCCAAAAGAGTTTCGAGACCCTCGGGCTTCAGCCTGCCCCCCGCCCCAGACTTTCAGCCTGATCGCAGAACCTGCCTGTTCCCGGTCTTTCGCCTGCGTCACCGACCTATTTCGGTGGCGAAGACGAAAAACAGCGACCGGGAACGTCCCGACGCATCACCACCATACGAATGCGGCCTCGCCGATCAACCACGATCCGCCTGTCAGACCTGTGTATGGGGTGCTTTGAAATCCGGTGTTGCAGGCGAGCCACGCTTTGACGCTCGAAATTTACGAAGCATTAACCTCAAAGGCTCGCGACGGCCCGTTTTGAAGCCGTCCAAACGGGAATCGGGCGCGCTCCGCGCGTCCGAGCCGCGAATCCCGTTGGATGGCGATTCTCAACCGGCTCCGGTTCAGTATTCCCACTCGGCGCCGATTCCGACTGCGGCGCTGCCGTCTGCCCCGGTCTCCGCCTGGAGCTTCAGGCGCTTCGTCACATCGATGCCGACCGAGACGCCGCTATCCTCCGGCTTGGAGCCGACCTTCACGCCAACGGAGACGTTGTCGCTGATGTAACGCGACGCTCCGACGGTCGGACCGCCCTCTCCCATCTGGATGTCGAGATTGTCGACGCCGAGCGACTTGCGCAGCCGCTCGAAGGTGTCGTCCCCGCCGCCACCGGCGAATTGCGCGGCAGCCTGGGCGAGCTGGAGGGCCTGGAAGGCCGAAAGCGAGCCAGAGGCACGGGCGAACAGCAGCCGCGACAGCACTTCGTCCTGTGGCAATTCAGGTTGGGAGGTGAAGGCGAAGCTGGGCTGGTCGGCCGGGCCGCTGACGATGACCTTGGCTGTCACGTCACCGGCGCTCGTCTCGGCAACGAAGTCCAGTTCGGGGATCAACCCACCGGCGAAGGTGAGCCGGCCGCGGCTGAAGTCGAGGCGCTGGGTCAACACGCTGAGGCGGCCGCGACGCAGTTCGAAGCCGCCATTCAGCACCGGGGCGGACGAGGTGCCGGCAATGCGGATCTCGCCGCCGAGCTCGGCATCGATGCCGCGGCCGCGGATGAAGACGCGGCTCGGCGCCGAAACCGTCAGGACGAGCGTCGCGTCGAATGCCGGGGCAGCGCGACCACGGCCGCGAGCCTGGCGCGCCTTGCGCTCGGCAGCGAGGCGGGCGGCAGCGGTACCGCGGGCATTGATGTGCTTGATGCCGTCGACGGGCCGGAGCGAGGCGGGCAGCCGGTCGGGAACGGAAACCTCGAGCGAGACGATGTCGATGCGCCCGCCGATCCGCGGGCGCTGGGCGAGCGGCCCGCTGATTTCGAGATCCAGCCCCGCGACGGCCGTGACAAGTCCGCTTGAGACGAGCTGTGCGCGCTCGCCCCGGATGCGGATATTGCCGGGGAAGCCGGCGGCCGGATCGACTTTGACCTGACCGCTGCCCGAGATCGTGCCGCCATTCGGCGCGCGGGCCGAAGCGCGCTCGATCGTCAGATTGTCCCCATTGGCGGCGATGCGGGCTTCGATGGCGTTGAGCCGGATGCCCTGCAGCGCATCGGTGAAGCTGCCGTTCGACAGCGTCGCGTTGCCGCTCAGGCGCGGCGCGGACGCGGTCCCGCCAGCGCGCATATCGATGGCGACATTTCCGGTGACGCGCTGGCCGTTTACGGCGAGCATCGTATTGGCGATCGCGGCGTCGATACGACCCTGCGCAGAGAGATCGAGCGGCCCCGTGGCGTTGAGCGGCGCCGTGCCTCGCAGCGTCAGGCTGGCGCCACGGCCGGCATTCACGGTGGCGGAAACGCTGGTGGCGTCGCCCTTGAAGGCGCCCTCTCCGGTGATCTCGACCGGCGGCAAGCCGGCTTGCCGGGTTTCGGGCGTGACGAGTTGCGCGATCCGCAGCTTCCACGGGCCGGAGAGATCGCCTGGCTTGCCCTTGATCTGCGCCTCGGCATTCAGGGTGCCCGACAGGTTCAGGTTCGGCGAAGCGATACGGGCGGCCGAGAGCGGCACGTCGCGGGCGGCGAAGCGCAGATCGAGCGTCTCGCCGGCGCGACCATCGAGCGTCACCCTTCCCTTGTCGATCATCAGGGCGAGGTTGGCGATCTCGACGCCGGAGGCCGGGAAGCTCAGCGAGGCCGGATTCGCGAGCGTGATCGCGCGGCCGTCGCGGCGGGCGTCGAAGGAGGCGATCTCCAGCTTCAGCGGCTCGCCGGGCACCAGCCGGCCGGCGCCCTTGAGCGCAAAGCCGCGCGCGCTCGCGCTCAGCGTGAAGGCGCTGGCATCGGGCGCCCCTTTCGAATCGAAGCGGATCGCGCTGATCGTCTCGCCGGCGGCAACAGCGCGGTCGATGGCGATGGCCGCATCAAGCATCGGGCGACCATAGATGTCGCGGGCGCCGACCTTGGCATCGAGCTTGTCGATCGAGACCGACGGACCGGCGAGGCGCGATCCACGCGCGGTCAGGTCGATGTCCTGCCGCCCGTCCGGCGTCGCCAGCACAATATCGGCATCGAGCTGACCGCCGAGCTTGGTGAGCGCCAGCGCCGAGAGATCGTCGAGATTGCGCGCGGCCAGCGTCAGGCGGCCGGCGGCGCGGCTCGCGGGATCGAGGGTGAGCCCGCCATTCAGCCGGACCGAGCCGATGGCGAGATCGAGCGTGGAGAGATTCCAGCCGTCATCCGGCTGGCGCGCGAGCTGGATCGTGCCTGTCGCCGGCTTCGAATCCACCTCGCCGGCCAGATTGACGCGCGCATCGAGCGCGCCCTGCAGGTCCTTCACCACGGCATCGATGCCAAGGCGCTGGATCGGGCGGCCCAGCGCGGTGGCATTCGCGAGGGCTATGCGGGCCGTGGCATCGAGCCGGTTCTGCGGGCCGGTGAGTTGCGCAGTAATGTCGCCGCGGCCGGAAAGACGCGGATCGGCGCGCTTGAGATCAGGCAGGGCGAGCGCGAGCTTGAGATCGGATTGCTGCCGGCCGATCGAGCCATCGGCGGTGAAGGCCGCATGCTGGCCGGCGACGCGCAGGCCACTCACCGTGTAGTCGCCGGCAAGCGCATTGACCCGCCCGGCGAGTGTCAGGCTGCCGGCGAGAAGCCGGTCCACGGCGGCCGTCCCGGTGGCGAGGCGCTCGGCCTTGCCGTCCAGTATCGCCGTATAATCGTTGAGGCGCGGGGTCGCGTCGAGATCGGCCGTGACCTCCGCCCTGCCCCCGAGCGGACGCTCGGCGAGATCGCTCAGCCGGGCGAGGTCGGGGAGCACCGCCGTGAGTTGGCCGAGGATACGGGCCTGGCCGAGCTTGCCCTTGTAGTCGAGCTCGACGCCGGAAAGGGCGAGCTTCAAGGTCTCGAAATCGGCCGTGCCGTCATCCTGCCCGGTGCCACGCAGGGTGAAGGTCACCTTGTCGCCCACGGCGCGCGCCAGCGCCTTGTCGGCCAGCGCGATCCCGCTGGCCTCGCCGTCCGAGGTCAGCGTGATCCGGGTGCCGGGCTCACCGATAATGCCGCTCGGCGTGGCATTGAAGGTGAGTGCGACCTTGCCGAAGCGACCAGTCGGCAGGTTTGCATCCTGCGCGTTGAGGGTCGCCACGACGGTCGGGCCGGCGACGGGCCCGCGGATCGTCGCATCGAAGGCGAGCTTGCCGATCTCCGCGCCCGAGGCGACCGTGCGGCCGTCGGCATTAGGCCGGGACGCGGCGCTGACACGCATGTCCAGCGTCTTGTCGGCATTGTAGCGGCCGAGCACGTCGAGGCGGGCCAGGGCTGAGACCAGCGCGAGGTTGCGGATATCGACGCCACCGTCATCGCGGAAGCCGACCGAACCGTCGAGCCGGGTCGAGCCGGCGAAGACCGGCGCCACCGGCGGCGGCATCAGCCCTTCGATGCGCGCGTCGAGCGCAAGCGCGAGCTGACGCTCGGCGCCCGCCCGCGAGAGCGTCGCGGAGCCTTCGGCCCCGATGGTCGGGCCGGCCGTGAAGGTCAGGTTCGAGCGGAAGGAATCGAGCGGGCCGTCGCCGTTGAGGTCGAGTTTCACGGGCGGCTCGCCCGGAAGGCCAGCGACCTTCGAGATCAGCCCGCCGGCCGGCTCGTCGAGCTTGGCGGCGAGCTGCAGGCGCGTCGATTGCGGCACGAAGGCGAGGTTGACGTTGAAGGTGCCGCCCATATCGAGACGGCGCGCCTCGAGCTTGAGGTCGAGCCCCTCGCTCGGCGGGCCGAGCGAGGCCGAGCCGGTGGCGCCGAGGCGTGCGGCGACGCCAAGGACAGGCTGGCCCAAAGCGAGCTCGTTGAGCTGGAAGGCGCGGAGAATGACCTTGAGCGGCAGTTCCGGCAGGATCGGCTCGTTGCTCGGCGGCGCCGTGCCGGCCGGCTGCGGGGCCGGCTTGCGCAGCACTTCAAGCTTGCCGATCTCGAGACGGTCGACATCGAGCCGGCGCAGCAGCAGGGCGCTGCGGGTCCAGATCAAGCGGACGCGGTCGAGGCGCAACCAGGCGCCGTCGCGATCGGAGAGGACGATGTCGCGGATCTCGACATCGGAGGAGAGAGCGCCGTTGACCTCGCCGATCGAGACCTGGCTGGTGTCGCTGGAAAGCGCCTTCGAGATCAGGTCCGCGACGATGCCGCGGTCGGTCTGGGCATTCTGGGCAAAGCCGCCGAAATGGGCCGAGGCGAGGAAACCCACCATGAGCAGAGCGAAAAGCCCCGCCACCCTGCGAGCCCGCATCCTGAGGAGCGGCGAAGCGGCGTCTCGCAGGATGTGCCAGGAGGTTCCAGAACCCGCAGGAGCGCCCTTCGAGACGCGCCTTGCGGCGCTCCTCAGGACGAGGGCTTTCATCTTGGCTAAGTCGGTGAAGAGGCGGCGCATCAGAAGGCCTGCCCGATGCTGACATAGAGGGCGACCGGCTTGTCGCCCTTGCGCGGGTTGAGCGGCGCGGCGACGTCGACGCGGATCGGCCCGATGCCGGTATAGTAGCGCAGGCCGAGGCCGGCGGCCATCTGCAGCTTCTGCTTGCCGTCCGGGAAGCTTGATTCGAAGGCCGTGCCGGCGTCGAAGAAGGGTACTATGCCGATTGTGTCGGTGATCTTGATGCGCGCTTCGGCCGAGAGCTCCAGCAGGCTGCGTCCGCCGATAAGTTGCCCGTAGGGGCCGAGCGGCGCCAGGCTGCGATAGGCATAGCCGCGCACGGAGCCGCCGCCGCCGGCATAGAACCGCCGCGTCGCGGGAATCTCGTCGAGGCTCGCGCCCGAGATCGAACCGAAGCCGACCCGGCCGGCCAGCACGTAGCGAGCGTCCTCGTCGAGCGCATAATAGGCCGAGACTGCGCCCTTGGTCTGGTAGATGCCGACGGTCGAGCCGAGAAAGGTCGGATAGGGCGTGAAGGATGCGATCGCCCGGAAACCGCGCGTGGGATCGAGCAGGCTGTCGGTCGAATCGTATCTCACCGAGAGCGGGATGCCGACCAGCGTGTAGTCGATCTCGCCGAGCACGTCGCTGGTCTGGCCACGCTCGACCTCGATGCCGGCCTGGACCGAGAAGGTGTCGCTGAAGCGGTGGCGGATCGCGGTGGTGACGTTGGCGTAGCGGGCGGTATAGCCGCCATAGCGGTTGGTGCCGACCCGCTCGCGCGTCGCGACACCGTCGAGCAGCCAGTCGTAACGGCTCCCGCCCAGCGCAGGCTTGATAAAGCTGAAGCCGAAACGGGCGCCGATGTCGGATTCGTTGAAATCGCCGAAGCTCTGGATCTTGGTGCCGTCGATGCGCGGCGCCAGGAAAATGCTGCCTTCGAGCCGCAGCCGCTCGGCGCTGCCGAACAGGTTGCGATGCTCCCAATAGGTCTTCACTGCCGGGCCGTCGATCGTCGAGTAGCGGGCCGAGAAGCCGAGCAGGCGCTTCGGCCGTTCGGTGACCTCGACGAAGATCGGCAGGTTGCCGGCGCTGTCGAGCTTGTCGCCCTCGCGGATGCGGACCGAGCCCACGGCGGGAATCGTCGCGATCGACCGGCGCGTATCGGCCAGCGCCTTGGGCGAATAGGGATCGCCGGGTTCCAGATAGATGAAGGAGCGGACGACCTCGGGCGGAATCTCGTCGGTCTGGCCGATGGTGATGTCGCCGAATCCTGCGAGCGGACCGGGATCGAGGACATAGGTCACGTCCATGATGCCGGTGGCGTGGTCGACGACCGGCCGGAGCTCAACCATCTTGGCGAGCGGACGCGACTGGGCGCGCATATAGTCGACCAGCGCGGCCTGCGCGCTGCGCAGCGCCGCCGAGGTCGCCGGGTCGCCCTCCTTCAATTTCGAGACCTTGAGCGGATCGGCGATCGCCGGCGGGCCGGGCTCGTCGCGCTCGACCACATCGATCTTGCGCAGGCCGAAGACCTTGCCGGGGCGGACCTTCACGATGATCGGCACCGCGTCGCGGTTGCGATGCGCCTCCAGCGCCCGGATCAGGGTCGCGTTCGGCTCGACCGCGACCCTCAGCGAGACACCGTCGACGACCAGGGCGACATCGGCATTGAAATAGCCCTGCGACCAGAGGGCATCGATGAGCGGGTTGAAATCGGCCGCCATGCGGCGCGCCAGCGTCTCGCCATCGGGCGGCGCGTCCTGCCGCAGGCGATAGAGCAGCGAAGCATCCTGCAGCGTGCGGGTCAGCGCCTTCGCGCCCTCGGCATCGCCGAGATCGAAGTCGAGCTTGTAGGGCAAAGTCGTGGCGCTCGGCGCCGGCGGCTCGTCCTTCTTGGTGAAGAGGCCGAAGACATCGAGCGACGACAGATCGAAAGCCCGGGCAGCGTCAGCCTGCAGGCCCAGCAGTGTGGCAAACGCACAGCCGCCGCTCAGAGCGACGGCATGCCCTGCCCTACGCCAAAACCGCATCCGCCCTCCAAGCCACCCCGCCACACACAATCGAAACAGCGTCCGATACCCGCCACCATCATAGGGCGGGAGCCGGCATGCGCAATGCTCAAGGACCCAGCGAGCCTCCGCGGCGTTCCTGAGATCGAGGACAGCCTTGTTCCGAAAAGCCTAACCATTGGTTGTCAGCGGCCATGCCAACCGGGCAGGACAAGATGATGTTGACCCCTCGTTAGAACGATTTGAGCTAAGACGCCCCCATGTCCGGCACCATCCTGCTGCTCACGCAAGCCCTGATCTATTTCGGCGTCATGGCCATGCTGTTCCGGCTGCGCCACCTCATGGGGCTCGGCGCTTTCCTCTGCGCGCTCGGCGTGATGCACTTCCTCGAGACCTATCTGGCTGCGGTCTTCTTCATCGAATTGCCCTTCGGCCTGCTCTCGCCGGGTTCGACCGTGCTGTTCTCGGGCAAGCTCGCGATCATCCTGCTGTTCTACATCCGCGAAGACGCCGAGACGGTCCGGCAGCCGATCTACGGGCTGCTGATCGGCAACTTTCTGATGGTCGCGCTGGTGGCGACGCTCAGGCTCTACGGCGCGCCCGTCACCCTGCCCGGCTACAACCCCGATCTCGTGCTGATCGACCAGATGGGCGCGCTGATGGTGTGGGGCACGACGCTGCTCTTCATCGATTCCATCGCGCTGATCCTGCTCTACGAGAAGCTGCGCCTCCTGCTCCCGCGTTCGCTCGTCCTGCGCGCCTGTATCAGCCTGGCGGTCATCCTGACCTTCGATCAGGTCGGCTTCTTCATCGGGCTGCATCTGGTGACCGGCACGCCGCTGAGCGCGCTTTTCGGCGGCTGGGTGGCGAAGATGGGCGCGGCCGCCACCTATGCCGCGCTCATGGGCCTCTACCTCAACCTGTTCGAGCGCAGGACATCGGAACTCGCGCCCCAGCCGCTCTCGGATGTGTTCCACAAGCTGACCTACCGACACAAATACGAGGAGCTGCTCGGCAAGAGCGGCCAGGACGCGCTGACCGGCGCCCTGACCAGGGAGCGGTTCGAGACCCTCGGCCAGGCCATTCTCGCGCGGAGCACCGCGACGAAACGGCCGATCAGCCTCGCGATCCTCGATGTCGACCACTTCAAGAGCATCAATGACCGCTACGGGCACGTCACCGGCGACGAGGTGCTGCGGCGGGTCGTCGAGTGCCTGCGCGCGGAAATCCGCAGCGACGATCGCATCTTCCGCTATGGCGGCGAGGAGTTCGTCGTGCTGTGCGAGAACATGCCCCATGACGCGGCGCTCGCTTCAGCCGATCGCATGCGGCTTGCCGTACACGGCACGCTGGCGCAGGAGTTCGCGGCCGCCCCGACAGTCAGCATCGGCGTCGCGACGTTTCCCGATGACGCCAAGGACATCCGCGGCCTCGTCGCCCATGCCGACGCGCATCTCTACGAGGCCAAGCGGCAGGGGCGCGACCGGGTTGTCGGAAACCAGGCCACGCCGCAACAACAGGCCAGCTAGCGCCCCGCTGCGAAAAACGAAGCGGCGCGCGATCCGGGGTTCGGCCGCTTTACCGAAGCGTCAGCGCGACCGTCGCCAGCGGCGATAGCTTCGTCACGACCTCGCCCTTGCCGGGCGAGAGCACGCCGCCGCAGAGGCTGCCGGTGGTGATGATCTGGCCCGCGCTCAGGCTGCCGAGATTGTCGTGCTTGCGATTGGCCCAGGCCAGGAACGGCACCATCGGATCGCCGTTGCCGTGGACGGCGGGCTGATCGTAGATCGTCACGCCGTTGAGCGAGATGAAGCAGCCGAGCTCGCTGAGATCGTCGAGCGTCTTGATGTCGATCTCCGAGCCGAGGATGTAGCCGCCATGGCCGAGCGCATCGGCAAGCCAGAGCGGAAACGCGACCTTGCCGTGCCAGTTGGCGAGGCGGCTCTCGACGATCTCGATGCCGAGATAGGCCTTGTCGCAGCAGGCGAGCAGCTCGGCGCGCGAATAGGGCTGCGCCGGGCGGAAGGGGACGTCGCGCGACAGCCGGAGCGCGAGCTCGATCTCGATGCGCAGTTCCGCGCCGATCGCACCCTCGTAGACATCGCCGGAAGCGAGATAAGGGCCGGGCATCAGGCCTGCGATCGGCGTGCCGTCCTCGGCGATGCCGACCTTCCAGCCGGCCTCGGGCAAATCGAGTGCGCGGCCGACGGCAGCCTGTGTCGCCAGCCCGTCCGCGATCGACTCGGGCACCGGCAGGCTCGCCGTTTCGATCAGGGAACGGTCGCGGCGGGCCTGCACGAGCGCATCGCGCACGGTCTCGACGGTGGTCGGCATGGAATTCCCTCTGCATCCGAACAAGGCGGAGCGCCACGCCTCTGCTAGCGCAGCGCTCCGGGTGCGACAAGGCGCGCAGCCGAGCCTCGGCCATGCGGATGGAACCTCCCGGCCGTTTTCCGGTTGCCCGAACATGACCCGAAATCACCCCCGCTTCCGAAGAGCGCTGGTGCACGGCTTCGCCGCGCTTGCGCTGTTCGTCGCCGCCAGCGCTCAGGCGCAGGCGCCCGTCCCCGCTCAGGATTTCGTCAGCCAGACCGCCGTCGCCAACATGTTCGGCGTCGAATCGGCGACGCTGGCGCTGCACAAGACCACGTCTCCGGCCATCAAGGACTTCGCCCATCGCCTCGCCGACGAGCATGCGGCAGCGACGAGCAGCCTGCGCCGCATCATCGCCAAGCGCTCCGACATCGCCCTGCCCGACCGGCCCGACGGCAAGCACCTCGACCTGCTGCGGGACCTCGCCGACAAGCAGGGCGCCGATTTCGACCGGGCCTATGTCGACGCCCAGCGCGACGCCCATCGTCAGGCGGCAGAGCTGATGCAGCGTTATGCCAGCGCGGGAGACGACCCGGAGCTGAAGACCTTCGCGGAACGGTCCTTGCCGGTGTTCCAGGAGCTCGACCAGAAATCCCGGGATCTGCCGCGCTCGCCCTAGTCGAGAATCTTGCAACTTCTGCGAGCGCGAAGCTGCCCCACCCATGGACTTCGATGCAGCGGCGTGGAACGCTGGGCTGCGGCATGTTGGGGGAACAGCATGAAGAACAACTGGTTTTGGGGGATCGCCTTTCTTGGCGCTATGGCCGCGGGGCCGACCGAGTCGGCTGGGATACGATCCGAGTGCCGAGGCATGGGGAATGTGCGGGCTTGCAGCTGCGCGCTGGACAATGGTGGTTACGTTTCGCCCGATCCGCATAAGCCGGGCCGCATGCGCTGGCGCTCGGCCAAGGTGGGGACACCAGCGCATATGGCTTTCATGAACTGTACGGGCACCGCGACGCGCTGACCTCGACCTCTCCGAACGCCATGCTCAAGCTCGACCATCTCTCCGTCATCGCCCCGACCCTGGCGGAGGGGGTTTCGCATGTCCGGGCATGCCTCGATCTCGATGTGCCGTTCGGACAGCGCCACGGCTATATGGGCACGTACAATCACCTGCTTCAGCTCGGCGATACGGTCTATCTGGAGATCGTGGCGGTAGATCCCGACGCCGAAAGGCCGGGCCGGGCGCGCTGGTTCGGCCTGGACGATCGGGCGTCCGTCAGGGCTCACTGGGATGCGGGCCGCCGCCTGCGAGGCTGGGTCGCCAGGACGGATGCGATCGATACCGTTCTGGCCGGGTGCGAGAGTATCTTCGGACAGAAGGTTTCTTTGCCCTGGACCGATCCGTCGATGGACTTTTCGATTCCGGAGGACGGCTCCCTGCCTCTCGGCGGCGCAGCCCCATCCATCATCGACAGGCGCGGCAAGCCGCGCTCGATGGCGACGATGGCGGATCTGGGCGCAAGGCTCAGTTCGTTCACGCTCGAGCACCCCGACGCGGCCGCAATCCGTGAATTCTATCGGACGCTGGTTCTCGACCGCCCGCCGGCCATCGTCGAGGGAAGCGTTCCTCGCTATTCCGCGAAGATCGAAATACCCGGCGGCACGAGGGAGTTGTTCTGAGCCTTTCCGAGGTTCGGGATTGCCGGGAGCTGTGCCTTTCAACAGCTACATCATGGTGCCGCGACGCAGACGGCTCCAGTGTGCAACTCCACGCATCGAGGCTGAAAGCCTGTCCGTCAGCCGCTTGAAGACGGACCGTGCGGGCGGCACCGAGGCGACAGCCACAAAGGGCCCGTGAACCTCGTAGAGGTAGTCTTCACGCAGAATCTGCCCGATCGCCAGACCGACCCAGAGCCGTTCGATGGAGTGAAGAAATCCGCGGTTCGGCGAGTGCATCTTGCGCTCCCACTGATGAAGTCACGACCTTGATCGGCCTTGGGCCGGTCTTGGTGCGGGTTTGCGCGATCAACGTCTGTGACGAGCGTCACATGGTCTAGGCAAGCCCAATACTGCCGGAACCGCTGCGGCAACCCTTTGCCGGTCCAGGAGACCCTGCAAGCGTGCATCAAAGACGGCGTTTCAAGCAGCCGCGGCGGGCTATCGACACCTCTCAGCAGCTCGCTACGAAGGCCGAACACCAACTGCCATCATCACCCCCGCAAGTCGGCGAAATCCTCAGCCATTGCAGAGCCTCGCAATGGAGGCCCTGTATCCTCTGGACATCCCGCCCCAAAGCCGCGCAAGAAGCAGACGGTCGCTGCGGCAACGTCCGCGCATGCCTGCATTCCCGCTTTCGCCAGACAGCGCGAGGCGGGCAAACAAGAAAACGGTCTGGGAGGAGTCAGGGAATGAAATCGCTTTGGGTCATGGCCGCCGCGCTCGGCGCCGCCCTCAGCCTGCCCGCGCAGGCGCAGGACAAGGTCAAGCTCGTCGACGTGATCGAGCTCTCGGGCGCCGGCGCCGCCGCCGGCACCAACTGGAAGAACGGCGCAGACCTCGCCGCCGCCGACATCAACGCCAAGGGCGGCATCCTCGGCAAGCAGGTCGAGATCGTCCATTACGACACGCAGACCAATCCGGGGAACACACGCGCCGCCGTGCAGCGCGGCATCGACGAAGGCGCCTACGCCATCCTCGGCCCGATCTTCTCCGGCCCGATCGGCGCCTCCATGCAGATCTCGCAGCGCGCCGAGGTCGCCCAGATCGTCGGCGGCGAGGCGGCCGGCTTCACCCGCCAGGGCAACCCCTACATCTTCCGCACTTCGATCAGCCAGGCGGCTGCGATGCCGAAGATCGCCAAATACATGAAGGAGACGCTGAAGGCGGGCTCCATCGCCGTGGTCTGGGTCAACAACGACTTCGGCAAGGGCGGGCGCGACACCATCCTGCCCGAGCTGGAAAAGGCCGGCATCAAGGTCGCCGTCGACGTCTCGACCGAGCAGGGCCAGGCCGATTTCACCGCCGACGCGATCAAGGTAAAGAACGCCAATGCCGATGCCGTCTTCGTCTATCTGAACGAGGAGGAGAGCGCCCGCTTCCTACGCGCCGCCAAGCAGCAGGGCATCACCAAGCCGATGATCGGCGAGACCACCCTGCTCGGCGCCAAGGTGCTGGAGCTCGCGGGCGACGCCGCCAACGGCGCCAAGGGTCATGTCGGCCTCTCGACCGACGCGCCGATCCCGGCGCTGCAGGAATTCGGCAAGCGCTACCGCGAGAAATACGGCTTCGCTTCCGACCATAACGGCGTGAAGGGCTACATGGCCGTCTTCATGGTGAAATGGGCGACCGAGAAGCAGAAGAAGCTCGACAAGAAGGGCCTCGCCGACACGCTGCGCGGCGCGACCATCAAGGCGAGCGAGGAGCCGGGCATCCTGATGGATACGGTCATCGAGCAGAACGGCGACCTCGACCGCGAGAGCTTCCTCGCCGAAGTCGTCAACGGCAAGCAGGTGATCAACACCACCCTGCCGAAGATCAAGCCGTAACGATCAGACGTCATTCCCGGGCGGCGCGAAGCGTCGACCCGGGAATCTCATGACGAGAAGGCTGGTTTCCGAGATGGCCGGGTCAAGCCCGGCCATGACGCAGCCAGTCCTACATGAAGTTCAGCCATGGCCGAATTCATCGCCTATCTCATCGCCGGCATCGCCACGGGCGCGATCTATGCGCTCGCCGCGATCGGCTTCACGCTGGTCTGGCAGACCTCGCAGACGATCAACTTCGCCCAAGGCGAGTTCGTCATGCTGCCGGCGGTGCTGTTCCTGCTCGCGGTCAAGCTCTTCGGCCTGCCGCTTTGGGCTGGCGGCCTCCTCGGCATCGCGGTCTTTCTGCTGGTCTTCGGCGCCGGCTTCAAGCTCGTCGTGGTCGACCCGATGATCAAGCATGGCGTGCTGCCGCTCGCCATCGCCACCATGGCGCTGTCGATCATCATGAAGGAAGGCGCCAAGGACGGCTTCTCGGCGGAAGCGCAGAGCTTTCCCTCGCTGGTGCCGACCGACATGATCACCCTGCTGGGCGCATCGATCTCGCTACAGCATCTCGCGATCATCATCGTCGCCTTCGCGGCCATCGGCCTGCTGCAATGGTTCGTCGGCGGGACGAAGCTCGGCCGGCAGATGCAGGCGACAGCGCAGAACCCGACCGTCGCGCGCATCCTCGGCATCCCCGTGGAGCGGATGGTGCTGCTCACCTTCCTGCTCAATGCGGCGCTTGCCGTCGTGGCTTCACTGCTGATCTCGCCGATCTACCTGGCGAAGTTCTCCAACGGCGAGACCATCGGCCTCTTCGCCTTCATCGCGGCCATCGTCGGCGGCTTCAACCAGGTGCGCGGCGCGCTGGTCGGCGGTTTGCTGATCGGCGTCGCAGACTCGCTTGCCGCGGCCTATGTCTCGTCGCAGTACCGGCTCGCCGTGCCGTTGGTGCTCCTCGTTGCCATCATCCTGATCAAGCCGGAAGGTCTGATGGGCCGCAAGGAGGAGCGCCGCGTATGAGCGCCCCTGCCGTGCAAAATTCCGCAGCCCCGCGCCGCCCGGCCCGCCGGATCGACGCCGCGCTCATCGCGCTCGTGCTCGGCGCCGTCATCCTCTGGTTCGCGCCAGTGGGGATGGGCCGCTACGGAACCTATGTCCTCTCGCTCTGGCTCGTCATGAGCATCGGCGTGATGGGGCTCAACCTGACGCTCGGCTATGCCGGCCAGACCTCGCTGGCGCAGGCGGCCTTCATGGGGCTCGGCGCCTACACCACCGCGATCCTGACCACGAAATACGGGGTGAGCTGGTATGCCGCTTTCGGCCTCTCGGGCCTGCTGACCTTCGCCGTGGGCATCCTGCTCGGCTTTCCGGCCCTGCGCGTGCGGACGCATTACCTTGCCTTCGTGACGCTCGCCTTCTCGACGCTGATCTGGCTCGTCCTGCGCAACGAGCAATGGCTGACCGGCGGCGTCTTCGGCATCTCCAATATCAACCGGCCCGACTTCCTGGGCATCAAGCTGTTCGGCGCACTTGAATTCCACCGTTTCGTCGTCGTCGTCACGTTGATCCTGTCGCTGGCGCTGTGGTGGCTGATCCGCTCACCTTGGGGACGCGCCTTCACGGCGCTGCGCGAGAACCCGGTCCGGGCCGCAAGCCTCGGCATCGACACGCGCGCCTATACGCTGCTCGCCTTCGCGATCGGCTCGGCCTATGGCGGCTTTGCCGGCTCGCTCTATGCGCCGCTGGTCGAGTTCATCGACCCCTCCCCGTTCTCGCTGTCGCAGAGCCTGTTCCTGCTGCTGATGGTGGTGGCGGGTGGTGCCGGCTACCTCTTCGGCCCCTTCATCGGCGCGCTGCTCGGTGTCGTGCTGCCGGAATGGCTGCGCTTCGCCGGCTCGCTCTACCTCATCATCTTCGCGACGATCGTGCTGGCGCTGCTGATCGTCTGCCCGCAGGGCGTCAGCGGGCTGTTCGAGCGCGGCTGGAATGCCTTCCGGCGGAAGTCAGGAGGCGCGCGATGAACCCGGTCCTCGAAGTCCACGACCTGCACAAGGCTTTCGGCGGCATCAAGGCTGTCAACGGCGTCTCGTTCTCGGTGAACGAGGGCGAGATCCTCGGCATCATCGGGCCGAATGGCTGCGGCAAGTCGACCCTGTTCAACTGCATTCTCGGCCAGCTCGAACCGACGCAAGGCGCGGTGAAGCTCGACGGGCTCGACGTGACCAATATGCGCCCGTCCGATCTCAACCGGCTCGGCGTCAGCCGCACCTTCCAGTTGCTGCAGGTCTTCCCCGAACTGTCGGTGCGAGAGAACCTCATCCTCGCAGGCCAGGAGCACCAGGGCTCGATGCTCGGCCGCCTGTTCGGCGCGCGCGATGCGGGACTGTCCGAGAAGGCCGAGCAGATGATCGGCTTCTTCAAGCTCGGCCATCTCGCCGATGCCAAGGCGGGCGGGCTGTCCTATGGCCAGCAGAAGCTGCTGGATGCGGCGATGGCGTTCATGGCCGGGCCGCGCCTCGTGCTGCTCGACGAGCCTGCGGGCGGCGTCAACCTGACCATGCTGGGTGACCTGAAGGAGCGGCTCCGCGCCATCAATGCCGAGCAGGGCGCGACCTTCGTCGTCATCGAGCACAACATGGATTTCGTGATGAGCCTGTGCTCGCGCGTGATCGTGCTGGCCGAGGGCAAGGTGCTGGCCGAGGGCACGCCCGCGGAGGTTCGTGCCGATCCGGCGGTGATCGAAGCCTATCTCGGGCATTGAAACATGCGTCATTCTCGGGCGGAGCGCAGCGCAGACCCGAGAATCTCCGGCAAGAGATGCTCGGGTCTAGCCCGAGCATGACGGCAGGACGGAGCAAGGAATGACCACCCCCATCCTCGAACTCGACGGCGTGGTCGGCGGCTACGGCGCCATGACCATCCTGAACGGCACCAGCTTCGCCGTGAAGCGCGGCGCTATCACCACCGTCATCGGACCAAACGGCGCCGGCAAATCGACCGTGTTCAAGGCGATATTCGGGCTGCTCAAGCTGCGCGAGGGCCGCATCCGCTTCGACGGGCAGGACATCAACGGCTGGAGCCAGCGCAAGCTGCTCGAAGCCGGCATCTGCTATGTCCCGCAGGGGCGCAACATCTTCCCCGAGCTGTCCGTGCGCCACAATATCGAGCTCGGTACGGTCGCCGCCGGCTCCGGCATCACCGACATGCCGCAGCGGATCGAAGCGGCGCTCGACCGTTTTCCCGCGCTGCGGCGGAAGGCCGACGCGCAGGCCTCGACGCTGTCGGGCGGCGAGCAGAAGCAGCTCGAGATCGTGCGCGGGCTCCTGCTCGATCCCAGGCTCGTGCTGATCGATGAGCCTTCGATCGGGCTTTCGCCGCTGCTGGTGCAGGAGACCTTCGGTATCCTGCAGGACCTGCGCGCCAAAGGCGTCTCGATCCTGATGGTCGAGCAGAACGCCCGCTCGGCGCTGGAGATTTCCGATGAGGGGCTGGTGCTCGAACTCGGCCGCACCCGCATGCAGGGACCGGCAGCGGACATCCTGGCCGATCCGCGCATCGGCCAGCTCTTCCTCGGCGGCACGCTGACCGACGCCGCCTGATAAAACCTCCGTCGTCATTCCGGACAAGCCGCGAAGCGGCGCCGATCCGGAATCCATCAAAGGGCGGTGCGCTCTACGATGGATTCCGGGTCTCCGCTTCGCTCCGCCCGGAATGACGGAAGAGGGCTAGCCATTCCGCTTTGACAGCGGCGCCCTCACCTGTCGGGATGGCGCCGGACCACGAGACCGGAGCCTCAAGCCCCATGAAGATTCGCGCCGCCGTCCTGAACGCAAGCCCGGTCGCTGCGCCGTACGCTCAGAGCCGCCCACTCCGGATCGAAGAACTCGACCTCGCTCCGCCCGGCCGTGACGAGGTGCTGGTCAGGGTACGGGCCGCCGGGCTTTGCCATTCCGACCTTTCGGTCATCGACGGCAACCGCCCTCGCCCGGTGCCGATGGTGCTCGGCCATGAGGCGGCGGGCGAAGTCATCGAAACCGGCGAAGGCGTCGATGATCTCAAGCCCGGCGACCGGGTGGTGATGGTGTTCGTGCCGTCCTGCGGCCATTGCGCGCCCTGTGCCGAAGGGCGCCCTGCCCTGTGCGAACCCGGCAACGCCGCCAATGGGCGTGGCGAGATGCTCGGCGGCGGGCGCAGGCTCTCCATCGACGGCCATCCGGTGCACCATCATATCGGCGTCTCCGCCTTCGCCGAGCACGCCGTCATCTCGCGCCGCTCGCTGGTCAAGATCGAAGCCGATATCCCCCACGAGATCGCGGCGCTATTCGGCTGCGCCGTGCTGACCGGCGTCGGCGCGGCGGTGAACACCGCTCGGATCAAGGCCGGCGAAACGGTTGCGGTGGTCGGGCTCGGCGGCGTCGGGCTTTCGGCACTGCTCGGCGCGATCGCCTGCGGCGCCTCGCGCGTGATCGCCGTCGACCTCGCCGACGACAAACTCGAACTGGCGCAGGCGCTGGGCGCGACCGATGTCTTCAACGCCGGCACTCCCGACGTCATCGAGGCGATCAAGCAGGCGACGAAGGGTGGCGTCGATCACGGGCTGGAGATGGCCGGTTCGGTCAAGGCGCTCGACCTCGCCTACCAGATCACCCGGCGTGGCGGCACGACGACGACGGCAGGCCTCGCCAATCCCGCCCATACGCTCTCGCTTTCGCCGGTGAGGCTCGTCGCCGAGGAGCGGACGCTGAAGGGCTCCTATGTCGGCTCCTGCGTGCCCTCGCGCGACATCCCGCGCTTCGTCGAGCTCTACCAGCGCGGACGGCTCGCCGTGGACAAGCTCTGGACCAGCTCGGGCAGCCTCGACGAGATCAACGAGGGCTTCGACGCACTGAACGAAGGCCGCACGATCCGGCACATCGTCAGGATGTAGTCCGGTCCTTCCGTTCACGCCGTCATCCCGGGCGACCGGAGGGAGACCCGGGATCCATGCCTGAGCGCTTCCGAAGAAGGTTCAGGCATGAATCCCGGGTCGGCGCCGCGGACGCGGCTTATCCGGGATGACAGGGTGGAGCGGTGAAGACCCTCCTGCCCTCAACCGTGCTTGTGCACGATCGTCTTGGTCACCGCGAACTCTTCCAGCGCGATGAAGCCCTTCTCGCGGCCGTGACCGCTCTTGCCGGTGCCGCCGAAGGGCAGTTCGATGCCGCCGCCGGCGCCATAGCCGTTGATGAAGACCTGGCCGGCGCGCACGCGCTTCGAGACGCGCTGCTGGCGCCCGCCGTCCTTGGTCCAGACGGCGGCGACGAGGCCATAATCGGTGCCGTTGGCGGCCTTGATCGCGTCGTCCTCGTCCTCGAAGGGGAAGGCGGCGAGGACGGGGCCGAAGACCTCCTCCTGCTCCAGCCGGTTGCCGCGCGGCACGGGGCCGAACAGCGTCGGCGTGACGTAGAAGCCGCCATTCGGCACGCCCTGGGCGATCTGGCCCTGCGCGATCACCGGGATACCCGCTTCGCGGGTCTGGTCGATGAAGCTCTGCACGCGACCGCGCTGCTTGGCGTTGATCACCGGGCCGCAATCGAGATCCATCTCCGGCGTGCCGGCCTGCAGCTTGGAGAACTCCTTGGCGACGGCCGAGACGACATCGTCATAGATGCTCTTCTGGACGAGCAGGCGGCTGCCGGCCGAGCAGGTCTGCCCGGTGTTCTGGACGATCGCCTTGCAGGCGATGGGCACGAGCGCATCGAGATCGGCATCCTCGAAGACGATCTGCGGCGACTTGCCGCCAAGTTCCAGCGTGCAGGGAATGAGATGCTCGGCGCAGGCGTGCTGCACCATCTTGCCGACCTCGGGTGAGCCGGTGAAGGACATGAAGCCGATGCCCTGATGCGAGGAGAGCGCCGCGCCCGCCTCATGGCCGCGCCCAGCGACAATATTGATCGCGCCATCGGGGAAGCCGACCTCGCTGGCGAGCTCGGCAAGGCGGAAGGCGGTGGCGCTGGCATCCTCGGCCGGCTTCAGCACCACGGCGTTGCCCATGGCGAGCGAGGCGGTGAGCGAGCGGCCGAACATCTGTGCCGGGTAGTTCCAGGGCAGGATATGGCCGGTGACGCCATGCGGCTCGTGGATCACGCTGACGCTGTAGCCGTTAAGAAATGGGATGATTTGGCCGTGCACCTTGTCGGCCGCGCCGCCATAGAACTCGAAATAGCGGGCGGTGGCGTCCATATCGGCGCGGGCCTGCCCCATCGGCTTGCCGGTATCGCGCGCTTCGAGCCTGGCGAGTTCGTCGTGGTGATCCTGGACCTTGAGCGCGAGCCTGGCGATCAGGCGCCCGCGCTCGGCCGCCGTCAGTCTACCCCAGGCACCGTCGAAGGCGGCGCGGGCGGCCTTGACCGCGACGTCGATGTCGGCAGCGTTGCCACAGGCGATGCGGGCGAATTCCTCACCGGTGGCGGGGTTGAGCTTGGCGATGGTTTCGCCTGTCTGGCCAGGCACATAGCGGCCGTTGATGAAATGTTGATTCATGTTGGCTCCGATCGCTCTGGCCGGTGGCGCGGCCCCGGCGGAATCGCGCGGCAGGCTGCCGGCTGGCGGACCTCGGCGCAAGCTGGCGGCAGGCCGTGGCGCCCCGCAACAGGCGCAGGGCCGGCGGGACAGCGCCCGTTTGACAGGCACGACGCGGCCCCGTTTTGCTGAAGACAGGATTACAGGAGAGGATCTGGACCGCCAATGACTGGGGCGCTTGAAGGAATCGTCGTTGTCGCGCTGGAGCAGGCCGTGGCCGCACCCACGGCCACCTGCAAACTCGCCGATGCCGGTGCGCGCGTGATCAAGCTCGAGCGGCCGGAAGGCGATTTCGCACGCGGCTATGACGGCTTCGCCAAGGGGCAGTCGTCCTATTTCGTCTGGATCAATCGCGGCAAGGAATCCTGCCGCGTCGATCTGCGCCGGCCGGAGGACCTGGCTCTCGTCGAGGCGATGATCGCTTCGGCCGATGTCTTCATCCAGAACCTCGCGCCGGGCGCGGCCGGGCGCCTCGGCCTGGGCAGCGCGACGCTGCGGCAGCGCCATCAGCGCCTCATCACCTGCGACATCTCCGGCTATGCGCCCGGCACGCCGCATTATCGACGCAAGGCCTATGACCTGCTGATCCAGGCCGAATCCGGCCTGGCGGCCATCACAGGCACAGCTGATTCCGGCCCCTCCCGCATCGGCGTCTCGATCGCGGATGTCGCCACCGGTCAAGCCGCCTATGCCGCGATCCTGGAGGCTCTGCTGCGGCGGGCGCGCACCGGCGAAGGCTCGGCGATCGCGCTCTCGCTGTTCGACACGCTCGCCGAGCTGATGAACGTGCCCTACATCACCCGTCGGCATGGCGGCGTCGAGCCGGCACGCATCGGCCTCGCCCATCCCTCGATCGCGCCCTATGGCGTGTTCAGGCTGCTCGATGGCGAGGTGCTGGTCTCGATCCAGAGCGAGCGGGAGTGGCAGGTCTTCGCCCGCGAGGTGCTGGAGAGCCCGGAACTGGCTGATGATCCGCGCTATGCTTCAAATGTGCTGCGCGTGGCGGCCCGTGCCGCGCTCGACAGCGCGGTGCAGGCGCGGCTTGGCCAGCGCCGCTTCACGGAGGTCACCGCGGCGCTCGATCGTCATTCCATCGCCTATGGCACGGTCTCGACGGTCGGCGATCTGATCGACCACCCGGCCGCCACCGCCCTGCCCGTACCGACACCGCGGGGGCCGATCGAGGTGCTGGCGCCGCCAGTCATCGTCGACGGCCAGCGCGTTACGATGCGGCCGGTGCCCGCGCTCGGCGAGCACGATGCCGCGCTGCGAACGGAATTCGCGGTCACTGTGGCTGCAAACCGCGCCTGAGGCGGCGGCATCAAGCCGGGGCGACGAAGGGCTGCGAGATCTCGTGGAAGACGGGCAGCGCTTCGAGTGCAGCAGCATGCGCTGCCAGCGCCGGGATGTCCGCCTCGGCGACCAGACCCGGATGTGCCTCCCTGATGAAACGCAGCGCTACAGCCGCAGCGATGTCGGCGTGACTGATCGTATCGCCGAACCAATAGGGGCTCGTCCGGGCGGCGCGGTCGCGTTCGAGGGCGGCGAGCGTCGAGAGAATCTGGCTGCTGCAGCGCTCCGCCCAGACGGCGGACACCTCCTTGTGAAGCCGCAACTCATAGAACAGGCTGACGGCCTTCTCCGCTGCGCCCATGGCGAGTGCGGCGACGGCAAGAACATGGCGACGCATCGGGCCGGTGCGCGGACAGAGCGCGCGTTCCTCGCCAACGAGATCGTCGAGACAATCGATCATGCTGAAGCTGTCGAACAGGACTTCGCCGTCGTCGAGCACCAGCGTCGGCACCCGCATCAACGGGTTGAAGGCCCGGACGTGCTCGCCGTCGCCGAAGATCGACCAGGGGCGGTGCGCGAAAGCCAGGCCGTAGAGCGCCAGCGCGATGCCGACCCGGCGCACGAAGGGCGAGTCGTACTGGCCGATCAGGATCATCGCAGAGCCTCGTTCATCATGGTCTGAAAGAGTCACGGTTGACTCATCTTTCCCCTGTCATGGGCTCGCCGCAATGCTACCGTCCTGCTCCGGTGCGCAAAGCTGGAGCTGAACATGGCACACGGTCATCGGGCGCGGGGTCATCATCTCAACCGGCGCGAGACGCTGAAGGCCGGAGCCGTCATGGCCGCCAGCGCCGCCCTCCCTGCAGCGGCCCAGGCGCCGGCACGGCTGAAGCTGCGCGTGCTCGAAACCACCGACCTCCACGTCAACGTCGTGCCATACGACTATTTCCGCGACACGTCCGACGACACGGTCGGCCTCGCCAAGACCGCGAGCCTGATCAAGACGGCGCAGGGCGAGGCGAAGAACAGCCTGCTGTTCGACAATGGCGACTTCCTGCAAGGCTCCTCGCTGGGCGACTACATCGCGTACAAGAAGGGGCTGAAGGCCGGCGAGACCCATCCGATGTTCGCGGCCATGAACGCCCTGCCCTATCTCTGCGGCACGCTGGGCAATCACGAGTTCAACTACGGGCTCGAATTCCTCGACCACGGCCTCGCCAAGGCGGAGTTCCCGCTGGTCTGCGCCAATGTCGAACGCGTCGGCGGCGGCGCGCTGGTCGATGCCTGGCGGCTGTTCGAGCAGAGCTTCGAGGACGAGGCCGGGAAACGACATGTCCTCCAGATCGGCGTGATCGGCTTCGTGCCGCCGCAGATCATGCAGTGGGACAAGGCGAACATCGACGGCAAGCTCGTCGCGACCGACATCGTCGACGCGGCCGAGAAGCACTTGCCGGACCTGCTCGATGCCCAGCCCGATCTCATCATCGCGCTCTGCCATTCCGGCATCGCCGGGGGTGATCGGCGCGGCATGGAGGAGAACGCGGCGCTGCATCTCTCGAAGATCGAGGGGATCGACGTCATCCTGACCGGCCATCAGCATCTGGTCTTTCCCGGCGGCAAGGCCTTCGACGGCATCCCAGGCGTCGACAACGTCAAGGGTGCGCTCAATGGCAAGCCGGCCTGCCAGCCCGGCTTCTGGGGCTCACATCTCGGCATCGTCGATCTGGAGCTGGAAAAGCGCGGCGAGCGCTGGCGCATCGCCGATTTCAAGGTCGAGGCCAAACCGATCTACGAGCGCACGCCCGATCGCAAGATCGTGCCGAAAGCTGCGGCCGAGCCGGCGATCCTCGCCGCCGTGAAGGCCGACCACGAGGCGACGCTGACCTATATGCGCGAACCGGTCGGCAGCACGGCATCGCCGATCAACTCCTATTTCGCGCTGGTGACGGACGATCCTTCGATCCAGATCGTCTCGGAGGCGCAGATCGCCTATGCCAAGCCGCTGATGGCGCAGACGCGCTGGAAGGATCTGCCGATCCTTTCGGCGGCAGCGCCGTTCAAATCCGGCGGGCGCGCCGGCCCGTCCTTCTACACCGATATCCCGGCCGGGCCGCTGGCACTGAAGAACATCGCGGACATCTATCTCTACCCGAACACCGTGCAGATCGTGAAAGTCACCGGTGCGGAAATCCGGGAATGGCTGGAGCGCTCGGCCGGAATCTTCAACCGCATCGATCTGGCGAAAACCGAAGAGCAGCCGCTGATCAACCAGGGCTTCCCGGCCTTCAACTTCGACGTCATCGACGGGGTGAGCTACCGGATCGACGTCACCCAGGCCTCACGCTACGACGGCGACGGCAAGCTCGTCGCCCCTGAAGCGCACCGCATCCGCGATCTTTCCTTCGAAGGGCAGCCGATCGACGAGCAGGCCAATTTCCTCGTCGTCACCAACAATTACCGCGCCTCTGGCGGCGGCAATTTTCCGGGCACGCGGACGACGATCGTGCTGGAAGCACCCGACCTCAACCGCGACGTCATCGTCCGTCACATCGTCGGCCAGAAGGCGATCGAGCCGAAGGCGGACGGCAACTGGTCGCTTGCGCCGTTGCCCCCGGGCATCAACGTCACTTTCGTCACCTCGCCGGCAGCGGCCGACAAGTTGCCGGCCAGCCTGAAGGCCGCCCCCGCAGGCGAAGCGCCGGAAGGTTTCATGAAGTACCGGCTCGCAGCAAAACTCTGAAATACTAGGAAAAACTCACACAAATTGCCGGCGAAACTACAGCTTCCACATACCGTTCCTTAATAGATTTTTATCGAGAATGGAGCGTTCGTCGGGTCAATCCAGACCCGACGACAGGGTGCTCCTCATGATCGTTGATGTTCACGAAAACGACATGACGATGAAATCGGAACTGGTGGCCGCACTTTATGCGACGCCCGGCACGATCCTCATCGGCACCGTGACCGTAACCGCGGTCATGATCGCGGCCGGACTGCTGACAGGCAACGACCCGCTCTTCTATGCGATGGCCGCCGGCATGATCGCGATCGGCGGCTTTCGTTACGCCTCGCATCGTCACTACAAATCCATCCGCCTCCCTTCCGCCACCGCGAACGACATCAGCCGGATCGAAAATCTCGCCATGGCGGGAGCCTGGTCGACGGCCGTGCTGATCGCCGCCTTCGGCTCCTACGCAATCCTGCGCTACACCTACGAACCCGTCGTCGTGCTCGCGGTCGCTCAGACGATCGGCTATCTCGCGGGCATATCTGGTCGCAACAGCTCGCGTCCGATGATCACGCGGGTGCAGGTCCTGGCCGCCGCGGCACCGTTCACGCTGGCTCTGCTCTGGACGCGAGACCCCGCCTATCTCGTCATCGCGCTGTCGGTGGCGCTGACCGCCGTGCTGACCTTTTCCAGCGCGCAGGTGATCCACCAGATCTTCCTGGCGCGCCTGCGCTCGATGCGGGAGCTGGAGCATCTCGCCGTCAACGACACGATCACCAGCCTCTACAATCGCCGCGGCTTCATGCGCGAGATCCGGGCCATGTCGGCCGCAGGCCGGCCGGTGACGCTGATCTCGATCGACATCGACCGGTTCAAGGGCATCAACGACAGCCTCGGCCACGATGTCGGCGATGCGCTGCTGAAAGCGGTCAGCGAGACGCTGATCACGGAAGTCGACGCCGGCGACATCGCCGCCCGGACCGGCGGCGACGAGTTCATGGTCGCCACCACCCGCAATGCCGAGCAGGCGTCTGCGCTCGCGGCCCGTCTCGTCATGTTGCTGGCGAGCCAGCGCATCATCGGCGGGCGGCATGTCATCGCCACTGCGAGCATGGGAATCGCGCCGGCCGGCTGCGCCCCCTCGATCGAAGAGGCGCTGAAATGCGTCGACATCGCGCTCTATCGCGCCAAGCTCGACGGACGGAACCGCTTCGTCCTGTATACCTCCGCCATTCGCGACGACCACGAGGACACCCTGGCGCTCGAAACCGAACTGCGCGAGGGGCTGCGCCGCGGCGAGTTCGAGCTGTATTTCCAGCCGATCTACAACCCGCGCTCGGGCACGGCGACGCTGGCCGAGGCTCTCCTGCGCTGGAACCATCCGCGCCGCGGCATGGTGAACCCGAAGGTCTTCATCCCCCTGGCCGAGCGGACCGGGCTCATCACCGTGCTGGGTTCCTGGGCACTGGGAGAGGCGATCCGGACCGCACTGACATGGCCCACCCATGTCGGCGTCAGCGTCAATGTCTCGGCGCGCCAGTTCGACCACGGCCATGACCTCGTCGGCACGGTCGAGGCGCTGATCCGGATGAGCGGCATCGAGCCGGAGCGGCTGACGATCGAGATCACCGAGAGCTCGCTGATCGACGATCCCGACCATGTCGTCTCGCGCCTGGTCGCGTTGCGTGCGCTCGGCGTGCGCATCGCGCTCGACGATTTCGGCACAGGGTACTCCTCGCTGAGCTATCTCGCGCATCTGCCGATCGACACGATCAAGATCGACCAGGCCTTCACCCAGGAGGTGGGGACCTCGCGCAAGGCCGATTCGCTGATGAATGTCATTACCCAGCTCGCCCACGACCTCGAGCTGCGCCTGATCGTCGAGGGCGTGGAAACGCGGGAGCAGCTCGAGATCATTAAAAAGCACGCAGTTCATGGCATTCAGGGTTTTGTTTTCGCTCGGCCGATGACAGCGGAGGAATTGCTGCCCATGATCGGCACTCGTGTAGCGACGGGACGGACGAGGGCGGCACGCCCGCGCTCCGGCTGGCGCAAGTCGGATCGCTTCAGCCAAGTTGCCTGAAACGCTCCGGCTGCAGACGCCCGCGCGAGCCGGAGGCCTTGGATGCAGCGCCCGAACTATCCGAGCGGGAAGGATCTGCTGAGCGCCGATGCCGTTTCGCGCTTCGACCTCGACGACATCATCGAACGGGCCGAGCGGTATCTGCGCGAGGAAGACATGGAGAAAGCCGGGCTTCCCCTTCCCGAGCAGCCGCCTGCGCCGCGCCGGCGGCCGAAGGTGATCGCGACGCTGTTCGACCAGCGCAGCACGCGCACGCGGCTCGGCTTCCAGGCCGCGGCCGCCCGGCTCGGCCACCAGTCGATCGATGCCTACGACACCGACCGCAGCCGCATCGGCAGCGCGACGGGCGAGTCCATCGAGGACCACATCCATACCGTCGAGCTCTACAGCGATCTGATCGTGGTCCGCTCGCATATGGAAGACATGCCCTACCGCGTCGGACGGCTGAGCTATCTGCCGGTCATCAACGCCGGCAACGGCGCCGACGAACACCCGACCCAGGCCCTGATCGACATCTTCGCCATCCGGCAGATGCGCGGTGAAATCGAGACCCTCAGCATCGCCCTTTCAAGCGACACGCGGGCGCGCTTCGCCGTCTCCTTCGTCAAGATGCTCAGGCTCTGCCCGCCGAAGCGCTTCACGCTGTGCTGCCTGCCCGACGTGCCGATCAACCCGGTGATGCGCGAGGCCATGGCCGTCCTCGCCGATCTTGGCAGCACCGTCGCCGTCGTCCACGACATCCGGCACACGCTCGACCACGACGTTCTCAGCATCCAGATGCAGGACATGAGCAGGTTCGCGCATGCCGCGCTCGGCAACGAGGCCGTCGACAAGGAAAAGGAAAGCGAACCCTTCACCCTCACCGCACGCAAAATCCTGGATGCCCGGTCAGACACGCTGATCCTCAACCCCCTTCCGCGCTTCTCGGAGCTCGACACCTCATGCGACAGCCTTCCGAACGCAGGCTATTTCCGCCAGGTTCAGCTCTCGGTGCCGACACGGATGGCCATACTGGACCGCATGCTTTCGGGCATTCCCTGGACCGGACAGGCCGACAGTTTCCGGCGTTCCTCGGGTGGATGAGCGCCTATCTCGCTTCCTATCTCGCCATCGCCCTCTCGATCCGCCTCCTGGCGGGCTATCTCACCATCATCGAAATCGGCCTGCTGCGCTCGATCGGCAGCCTCGCCATTGCCAGCTCCATCGTCTGGGCGAGCGGCGCCGGGCGTCTGCGGAGCTTCCTGCCCACGAGGCTGCGCGACGACATCATCCGCAGCGTGCTGCATCTTGTCGGCTCGCTGGCGCTGATCTGGAGCCTGTCGCATCTGCCGCTGACGCTGGTCACCACCATCGAGTTCACCGGCCCGCTTGTCGCTGCGATCCTGCTGTTCCTGACGTTGCGCCGGAGGCCCGGCGCCGTCCCCGCGCTCGGCCTGGCGCTTCTCGCGATCGGCATCGGCCTGCTGCTCCTCAAGCTGAACGCCGTGCCCAACAGCGATATCGCGATCGCGGTCGGCGCGGTCGCCGTCCTGACGACGACCAATCTCATGCTGGCCGGCCTGGCCATGCATCGCAGCACATTGTCCATCGTGGTGCTGATGCATGCGATCCAGCTGCCGCTCTACCTGCTGCTCTGGTTTGCCGTGCCGGAGCAGTGGTCGCCGCCCCCGCAGCCTTACCGCCTCGCCTTTCCGGCGCCCGAGCTTGCCGTGATCGGCGGAGCGGTTCTGGCGCTGATCGTCGGCGGTTTCGTCTCGCAGGCAGCGCTGGCCAATGCCTCGCGCCACGCTACGCCGCTCCAGCTTTGCAGCGCGGACACGCTGCGCGTGCCATTGATCACTCTGGCGGCCTATCTGGTCCTGGCGGAGCTGCCGCCGATGGACCTGCTGCTGCCCGGGCTTGTCGTCCTGTGCGGCGTCGTCGTCGCCAGCCTGCCGCAGCAGGCCGGCTCCAGAGTTCGGCAGCGGCCGGCAGACAAGCCCGGCCGGCTGCCCGGGGTCAGTTCGCGATCTCGAAGACCACGTTGACCTGCGTGCGATAGGTGTTCTCGCCGCTCGCCAGCGGAACCGAAGCGTCGCTCGCCGCCATCCGCATCGGCCCGCCATAAGGCATCGGACGCGGCAGGTTCGACTGCTCCTCGATCGCCAGGATCTTGCCGAGCTTGATATCGGCGGCCTCGGCCAGGGTCTTGGCCCGGGCGATGGCATCGGCGACCGCGAGCTTGCGTGCCTCCGTCAGGGTCGGCTTGAGGTCGTCCTTGACGAAGACGATGCCGCCACCCTGGTTGACTCCGAGGCTGACCGCCTTGTCGAGAATGGCGCCGGCATCCGCGAGCTTGCGGACACGGACCGTCACGCCGTTGCTGACGGTGTAGCCGTTGATCTTCGGCTCGACATTGCGCTCCTTGCCGGGCTGGGCGAAGCGCGGCTGGATGCTCAGGCCAGAGGTCTGCAAGTCGCGTTCGGCAACCCCGGCTTCCTTGAGCGCCGCCAGCACCTGCTTCATCGCGTCATTATTGGCGGTCAGCGCGGCACGCGCCGTCTCGCCCTCGCGCAGCACGCTCAGGTTGAGGATCGCCATGTCGGGCGCGACAGCAACCTCTCCCTCGCCGGTCACACTGATGCGCGGCGCGGGCTGCGGGCCGGCTAGGTTCTGCTGGGCCATCGCGGAGGCGGAAAACAGCGCGGCAGCGCTGACGAGGACGGTTCCGGCCAAAGCGAAGGCAAGGCGATTCGACATGATGACTCCTGATGCTCCCAGCATTCGATCGGCCGGGCCGCTCATCCGAGCAGGGACATCTTGTCGAAATTATCACGGCATGCCCTGAAAAGCGGCGCCCGCGGGCCGATACCGCGCGGCGCCGCCGGCCGAGCCTATTCCTCCACCAGACGGCGCGCGATCACCTGCGCCTGGATTTCGGCCGCGCCCTCGAAGATGTTGAGGATACGGGCGTCGCAGAGCACGCGGCTCACCGGGTATTCCAGCGCGAAGCCGTTGCCACCATGGATCTGCAGGGCGTTGTCGGCGGCCGCCCAGGCGACGCGGGCGCCGAGCAGCTTGGCCATGCCGGCCTCGAGGTCGCAGCGCCGATCGGCGTCCTTCTCGCGTGCGGCGAAATAGGTGAGCTGCCGGGCGATCAGGATTTCGGCCGCCATCATTGCGAGCTTGTCGGCGACGCGCGGGAAGGCGATCAGCGGCTTGCCGAACTGGATGCGCTCCTGCGCGTAGCGCAAGCCGAGGTCGAAGGCCGATTGCGCCACGCCGATGGCACGTGCCGCCGTCTGGATGCGCGCCGCCTCGAAGGTCTGCATGAGCTGCTTGAAGCCCTGCCCCGGCACGCCGCCGAGCAGGTTCTCGGCCTTGACCGCGAAACCGTCGAAGGCGAGCTCGTATTCTTTCATGCCGCGATAACCGAGCACCTCGATCTCGCCGCCGGTCAGGCCCGCCACCGGGAAGGGGTCCTCATCGGTGCCGCGCGGCTTTTCCGCGATCAGCATCGAGAGGCCCTTGTAGCCCGGCTCCGACGGATCAGTGCGGACCAGAAGCGTCATGATGTCGGCGCGGACGGGATGGGTGATCCAGGTCTTGTTGCCATGGACTTTCCAGACGTCCTCCCCCTCGCCTTCCTTCACCGCCCTGGTGCGGAGCGAGGCGAGGTCGGAGCCGGTGTTCGGCTCTGTGAAGACGGCGGTCGGCAGGACCTCGCCCGACGCGAGCTTGGGCAGCCATTTTTCCTTCTGCTCGGGCGTACCGCCGCAGAGGATGAGTTCGGCCGCGATCTCGGAACGGGTGCCGAGCGAGCCGACGCCGATATAGCCGCGCGACAGCTCCTCCGAGACGACGCACATCGAGACCTTCGACAGCCCCATGCCGCCGAATTCCTCGGGGATCGTCAGGCCGAAGACGCCGAGCTCGGCCATCTTCTCGACGACCGGCATCGGGATGTATTCGTTGGCGAGGTGCCATTCATGGGCATGGGGCGTCACCTCCGCAGCGCAGAAGCGGCGCATCTCCGAGCGGATAGCCTCCAGCGTCTCGTCGAGGCCGGGATCGCCGACGCTGGCCGCGCCCTGATCCTGGCTGAACAGCGCAACGAAGCGGGCGCGGTTCTCCGGCGTGTTACCCTCCGCGATCAGGGCCTCGGCCGCATCCGAGTGAGCGGTGGCAATGGCCTTCTGCGACAGGCCGAGCGCCGGCAAACGGACGATCTCGCCCTGGCTCATCGGAATGCCGCCGAAGATCTGCGCGGCATATTCACCGGCGCCGATCCGCAGCGCGTAGTCCTCGACGGCACCGTAGCGCCCCTCGCCCTGCAGCCGCTCGCCATAGGCCTTGAGCTCGCGCAACGCCGCGACATAGGTCGCGAGCCAGGACAGTCCGTGCGCCGCATGCTGCTCCGCCTCGAGCCGCGCCGAGGAGATGCGGCCGTCGACGAGCACCTTCTGCCGGACCGACGCGACCGCTTCCTGGAACAGCGTCTCGAAACCCGGCAATGCCGCGCCGATCAGCTCGATCGCATTGGCCCGGCTTTCCGGCTTGGTGGCGATGCTGGCGCCCATGATTTCGACCTCCCCTTTGTTGCGGCGCAGCATAAGGGGAGTTCTAGCGAAACCGAAATCCTCCTTTTTGCGGAGGCTATTTCCGGCTCGCCAGGACGACGCCGAGGATGGTGACGGCCATGCCGCCGATCTGCAGCGGCGAGAGCGTCTCGCCGAAGAGAATCCAGGCCTCCACGGCGACCAGCGCGGGCACGAGATAGAGGAAGGTCGCGATGCGCGAGACCTCGCCGCGGCGGATCATGAAGAAGTAGAGTCCGATGCTGCCGAGCGAGAGCACGACGGCAGACCATGCCAGCACCAGCAGCATGGTCAGGTTCCATTCGATGTGCATCGGCTCGAACGCAAAGGCGAAGGGCAGCACGACGAGGCAGGCGGCGACATACTGGATCGCCGTCACCGTTCGCAGGTCGCCGGAGGAGACGTGCGCCTTCTGATAGAAGGAACCCAAGGTCACGGAGAACATGCCGATCACGTTGATCAGGATCGGCCCGAGGATGCCCCACAGTGCGGCGGGCTGGACACCGGCGAGCTGGGGCTCCAGCACGATCGCGATGCCGGCGAAGCCACAGAGGATGCCGAGCCAGCGGACGCCCGAGATGCGCTCCCCCAGCATCACCGGAGCGAACAATGCCGTCAGCACCGGCTGCAGGCCGGCGATGAGCCCGGAGATACCCGCCGGAAGCCCGTGGCGCACAGCCCACCAGAGGCAGCCGAGATAGATGCCGTGTAGCAGGATGCCGGAGATCGCCGCGTCGCGCAGCGCGCGCCAGCTGCGCGGCCAGGGTGCGCCCATCGCCAGCGCCAGCAGCGAGACGAGCAGCGCCGCGCTGGCGAAGCGCACGGCGAGAAAGGTCAATGCATCGGCATAGCGTGCCGAATAGCCGGCGACGATCCAGCCCGTCGACCAGAGGAAGGTGAAGACCAGCGGTATCGCGCGCAGGATGAAGGGCGAGGACATTGAAACCTGGGACCGCCGGACCTCGGCGTGTCTATCGCCGATGCGCCCACCGATACAGAGCGCCAGCGCGCCTGCCCCATGTCCCTGCCGAGGGGCAAGGCCTCTCAGTCGCGTTCGGGAGCGCCGGGCGGAAACAGCTTGCGGAAGGGCCGGGCTTCATCGACCGCCCGCGCGAATGATGGCCTCTCCAGCAACCGGGCACGGTAGGCGCGGACATGGCCGAATGCGGTGTCGATCCCGTGAACCCAATCGGCATAGAACAGCGACGGCGCGGCCGCGCAATCGGCCAGGGTGAAGTCGTCGCCACAGGCCCAATGGCGCTGTGTGAGCGCCCCGTCGAGCCAGCGATAGGCGTCGTCCAGCTGCTCGCGCGCCCTGGCGACGCCATAGGGATCGCGTTCCCCGGCGGGCCGCAGATGGTCGAAGACGATCGCCTGCATTGGCGTCATGACGTAGTTATCGAAGAAGCGATCCATCATGCGGACGGCGAGCGCGGCTTTCGGATCGGCCGGCAGCAGCCGCACCGGCCCAGGATGGAACAGGCCGAGATGCTCGATGATGACTGTCGATTCCAGCACCGCCGTGCCGGCATCGACCAGAACCGGCATCCGCTTCATCGGCCACAGGGCAGCCCATTCGGCACCGGCCTCCGGATCCTCGGGCCCGAGCACGCGATAGGTGAAGGGCGTGTCGTTCTCGTAAAGCGCGATCAGCACCTTCTGGCTGTAGGACGAGAAGGGATGGGCATAGAGCGTCAGCGACACGGCTTCCTCCTGACTGATCTCATTTTGCAATCAGTCAATACGGAAACCGATCCTGTTTTGCAATCGGATTATCTGCCGAGCGCCTCGGCCACATCCTCATAGGTCCTGAGGCCGGTGCGCGGCGCATAGACGAGCACGGCCATGTTGCCCGGCGCGTGCTGGTTCTTCCACATCTTGTGATGGGCGAGCGGGATCTTGTCCCAGGGGAAGACCTCGGACATGCAGGGGTCGATGCGCCGGTCCAGCACGAACTGGTTGGCCGCGCTCGCCTGCTTGAGATGGGCGAAATGCGAGCCCTGGACGCGCTTCTGCCGCATCCAGACATAGCGGGCGTCGAAGGTGATGTTGAAGCCCGAGGTCCCCGCGCAGAACACCACCATGCCGCCGCGCTTGGCGACGAGGCAGGAGACCGGGAAGGTCGCCTCGCCGGGATGTTCGAAGACGATGTCGACGTCCTTCTTGCCGGTGATGTCCCAGATCGCCTTGCCGAACTTGCGGGCTTCCTTGGTCCATTCCGCGTATTCCGGCGAATTGACCGTGGGCATCTGGCCCCAGCAGTTGAAATCCTTGCGGTTGATCACGCCTTTGGCGCCGAGGCCCAGGACGTAATCGCGCTTGGTCTCGTCGGAGATGACGCCGATGGCGTTGGCGCCCGACGCCGCACAGAGCTGGACGCCGAAGACGCCGAGACCGCCAGAGGCGCCCCAGACGAGCACGTTGTCGCCCGGCTTGATGGTGTGCGGGGCATGGCCGAAAAGCATGCGGTAGGCGGTCGCCAGCGTCAGCGTGTAGCAGGCGGACTCCTCCCAGGAGAGGTGCCTCGGCTTCAGCATGAGCTGGCGCGACTGCACCCGGCAGAACTGCGCGAAGGAGCCGTCCGGCGTCTCGTAGCCCCAGATGCGCTGGGAGGGGGAGAACATCGGGTCGCCGCCATTGCACTCCTCGTCGTCGCCGTCATCCTGGTTGCAGTGAACGATGACCTCGTCCCCGACCTTCCAGCGCTTCACCTTGGAGCCGACGGCCCAGACGATGCCGGAGGCATCGGAGCCGGCGACATGCAGCGAACCCTTGTGGACGTCGAAGGGCGAGATCGGCTGGCCGAGCCCGGCCCAGATGCCGTTGTAGTTGACGCCACCGGCCATCACGAGGAGCAGAACCTCCTCCTCGCCGATCGACCAGGTCGGCACGACCTCGACCTGAAAGCTATCCTGCGGCGGCCCGTGACGCTCGCGCCGGATCGCCCAGGCGTACATCTTCTCCGGGACATGGCCGAGCGGCGGCAACTCGTCGAGTTCGTAGAGGTCCTTCAACGGTTTCACGGCAGCCTGCGACTTCGACATGGTCGTCTCCCCTGCTCTGATCCGTCCGTCGCGAAGCCTAGGACATCGCGGGCGGGATTATCCGCCGATCATGCACCATATGCTGCGCTGCGCCATTCATCTAAGGAATCACGCCGCAACGCAAAATCCAACTCCACTGGGCGCTTGCGGTTTCTTCACCGTTGGGCCCCATCCTGCGCGCCGGCGGGACACGGAGGGGAAGCGATGCGCAGTCTGCTGATGATGATCGGCCTGCCGGACCTGCCGCTCCTCTCGATCCTCATCGTCGTGACGATGATCTTGCTCGGCGCGCTGCTGTTCGGCTGGATTTCCGACATGCTGCTCGGAAACGCCGGCTTCGGCATCATGTTCAACGCCGGGTTCATCCTGATCGGCGCCTACGCCGGCGCATGGCTTTGGCACCGTTTCGGCATTCCGACGCGCATCGATGCCAACGCATTGCGCGCGGCGATCGCGGTCGGATCGGGGCTTGTCCTGTTGGTCGTTGCCGCGGTCGTCCGGCCGTGAGAGTCAATCCCGCAGCGCGATTGCGATGCCCCCGCGCAGCGGTTCAACCGCTCCGGCTGGCGGCGAGCATGTAGTTCACGTCCATGTCGCGCGCGGCGCTCCAACGGCCGGTCAGCGGATTGTAGACCACGCCCGTCCGCGTCCCGAGCATGAAGCCGTTGGCTTCGATCGCTTCGCCGAGTTCGTCCGGCGTCACGAACTTCTCCCAGTCATGGGTTCCCTTCGGCAGCCAGCGCAGCACATATTCGGCACCGACGATGGCGAACGCATAGGATTTCAGCGTGCGATTGATCGTCGCCATGACGAGCAGACCGTCAGGCTTCACAGCCGCGCAGCAGGCGGCGACGAAGGCCTCGACATCGGCGACATGCTCGACAACCTCCATCGCCAGCACGATGTCGAAGCGCTTGCCGGATTCCACGACCGCCTCGATCGTCTCCTCGCGATAGTCGATGGCGAGACCGGCCTTCTCGGCATGGGCGCTGGCGACGGCGATATTGGTCGGGGCTGGGTCGAGGCCCGTCACCTCGGCGCCGAGCCTTGCCAGCGGCTCGGACAGCACGCCGCCGCCGCAGCCGATATCGACGAGGCTCAGGCCCGAGAGCGCCCGCATCTGCTTCGCGTCGCGGCCGAAATGCGCGCAGGCCTCGTCGCGCACAAAGGCGAGCCTGACCGGATTGAACTTGTGCAGGACGGCCATCGGCCCCTTCGGATCCCACCAGTCGCGCGCGATCGCATCGAAGCGCGCGACCTCGGCCGGGTCGATCGTCGAGCCTGTGCGTTCCGTCGCAGCCGCCATGAACCGGTCCTTCGTTTATGCGATGCCGCATTGACACCGCGCCTGCCGCCCGTCATCTACACCCGCCCCGCCGCCAGTGCGAGGGCGAGTTTTCGACCCGGCCTTACCGTCGGGGGCAGCTATCGAGAGCCGAAAAGACCGTCATGGCCCGTCTGATGATGAAATTCGGTGGCACCTCAGTCGCCACTGTCGAGCGCATCAAGAACGCGGCGCGGCACGTCAAACGCGAGTTCGAGGCCGGCAACGAGGTTGCGATCGTCGTTTCGGCGATGTCGGGCAAGACCAACGAACTCGTCGCCTGGTGCAAGGAAGCCTCGCCGCTCTTCGACCACGCCGAATACGACACCGTCGTCGCCTCGGGCGAGCAGGTCACCTCTGGGCTGATGGCGATCGTGCTGCAGGAGATGGGGCTGCCGGCCCGCTCCTGGCAGGGCTGGCAGATTCCGCTCTACGGCTCCGATGCGCATGGCTCGGCCCGGATCGAGGGCGTCGACGGCGCCGGCATCCTCGCCGGGTTCGACCGCAACCGCGAGATCGCGGTCTGCTCGGGCTTCCAGGGCGTCAATCCGCGCACGCACCGCATCGTCACGCTCGGCCGCGGCGGCTCGGACACCAGCGCGGTAGCGCTCGCCGCCGGCCTCAAGGCCGATCGCTGCGACATCTACACCGATGTCGACGGCGTCTACACCACCGATCCGCGCATCGTCCCCAAGGCCAAGCGCATGGACAAGGTCTCCTTCGAGGAAATGCTCGAAATGGCCTCGCTCGGCTCCAAGGTACTGCAGGTGCGCTCGGTCGAGATCGCGATGCTGCATCGCGTGCCGACCTATGTGCGCTCCTCCTTCGACGACCCCGAAAACCCCAATCCTGGCACCCTCATCTGCGACGAGGACGACATCGTGGAACAGCAGATCGTCACCGGCATCGCCTTCTCCCGGGACGAAGCCCAGATCACGCTTCGGCGCGTGGCCGACAAGCCCGGCGTCGCCGCCGCGATCTTCGGCCCGCTCGCCGATGCCAACATCAATGTCGACATGATCATCCAGGTCGTCTCGGACGACCAGGCGACGACCGACATCACCTTCACCGTGCCGACGGCCGATTACGAGCGCGCCAAGACGCTACTCGAAAGCAAGCACGACGTGATCGCCTATCAGGAGATCCAGGGTGCCACCGACGTGGTGAAGATCTCGGCGATCGGCGTCGGCATGCGCTCGCATGCGGGCGTCGCGGCCCGCGCCTTCCGGGCGCTCGCCGAGAAGGGCATCAACATCCGCGCCATCACCACCTCCGAGATCAAGTTCTCGGTCCTGATCGACGCGGCCTATACCGAACTCGCGGTGCGCACGCTGCACTCGCTCTACGGCCTCGACGCCGCCTGAGGCCGCAGCGAACTGCACGTCTTCCGGATTCAACCCGGAATTCACAGAGCACCCTCGTCCGACCTCTGGGAGCTTGATCTACCAGAGCGGCCGCTACCGGGATCAGCACATATGAGCGCCGCGCCGATCTGGCTCTATGACGGCGTCTGCGTGCTTTGTTCCGGCGGGGTGCGTTACACGCTGAAGCATGAGCGCGACCATGCGATCCGCTTCGTTGCGATCCAGTCGCGCGAGGGGCGAGCGCTGGCACTGGCGCACGGCATCGACCCCGATACGCCTGAAAGCTTCCTCTTCATCGAAAACGGCCGGGCGCTCGCGAAATCCGCTGGGGTGCTGGCTCTGCTCGACCATCTCGATGGGCCGGCGCGGCTGCTATTGGCGGGGCGCCTCTTGCCGAAACCCTTGCGGGACTGGCTCTACGACCGTGTCGCGCGCAACCGCTACCGCCTCTTCGGGCAAAAGACCGCCTGCGACATGCCCGATCCGGCCCAGCGCCATCGGTTCACCCTGCCGGAGACATGATGGGCCGGCGGCGACCGAGAGCCTCGAGGCCGAAAGCCGCTTCCATTTTGACGTAAAACCGACGCTGCCGATCTTCGGCCTGCTCGTGCGCTATGTCGGCTGGCTCACGCCCAGGGCATGAGCCAGTTTTTTCACTCGGCCGGATGGGTGATCTGCGCCGGATCCTGCTTGCTGCCCCGCAGCCAGCCACCGAGCCGGAGGAGACCGTTCGACAGCCTGTCCATGTAAAGGAACAGGACGGGCGTGATGAACAGCGTCAGCACCTGCGAGATCATCAGGCCGCCGACCACCGCGATGCCGAGCGGTTGGCGCAGCTCCGCGCTGGCGCCGGCGCCGAGCGCTATCGGCAGCGTGCCCATCAACGCCGCCAGCGTCGTCATCAGGATCGGCCGGAAGCGCATCACGCAGGCCTGATGGATCGCCTCCTGCGCACTCTTGCCCTCCCGCAGGAGCACGAGGGCGACGTCGATCATCATGATCGCGTTCTTCTTGACGATGCCGATCAGCATGAGCAGGCCGATGATGGCGATCACCGAGAGATCCATGTCGAAGAGCCTGAGCGCCCCGAGCGCGCCGATCGCGGCGGATGGCAGGCCGGTCAGGATCGTCAGCGGGTGGATGAAGCTCTCGTAGAGGATGCCGAGCACGATGTAGATCGTCAGGATCGCGCCCGCGATCAGCAGCCCCTGGTTCGCCAGCGAATCCTGGAAGGTCTTGGCGGTGCCGGCGAGCGTGGTCGAAAGCGACTTCGGCAGGCCGATCTGCTCCTTGAGCGCATTGATGCGGTTGACGCTGTCGCCGAGCGCGACGCCGGGCGGCAGGTTGTAGGAGATCGTCACCGCCGGGAGCTGGCCGAGCTGGTTGACCGTGAGCTGGCCTGCCGTGCGCTCGATCCGGGCGAAGGCGCCGAACGGCACCAGATTGCCGTTCTTGGTGCGAACGCGAATCGCGTTCAGCCGCTCCGGCGTCCAGTGCTCGTTCGGATTGAACTCGACGACAACGTTGTAGTTGTCGCCGGTCGTATAGATCGTCGAGACCTGCCGGACGCCGAAGCCCGAATAGAGCGTCGAGCGCAGGATGTCGGCACCGATGCCCAGCGCATTGGCCTTGTCGCGGTCGACCGTGAGCGTGGCCTGCAAGGCGTTGTTCTGCAGATCGGTGGTGACGTCGGCGAAAACCTCCCGGTCACGGCTCATGGCGTCAGCCAGCCGCAAGGACCAGTCGTTCATCAGCGCCTGGTCCAGCCCCTGAACGACGAGCTGATACTGGCTCTTCGAGGAGCGCGCGCCGATGTTCAGGTTCTGCACCGGCACCATGTAGGTGTTGATGCCCGCCACCTGGGCGAGGTCACGACGGAGCGAGGCGAGAACCTGCGGCAGCTTGGGGCGCTCGTCCAGCGGCTTCAGCTCGACGAAGAGGCGCCCGGAGTTCAGCGCGCTGCCGCCGCCGCCATTGCCGCCCACCGACGAAGCGACATGCGCGACATAGGGCGACTTGCGGAAGATATCGGCGACCTCGGCCTGCAGCTTCAGCATTGCATCAAAGGAGATGTCCTGCCGGGCCTCGGTCGAAACCTGGAGCTGGCCGATGTCCTCCTGCGGGAAGAAGCCCTTCGGTGCCGTCTGAAGCAGCCAGACCGTGCCGGCCATGGTGAGGAAGAAGGCCAGGAGCATCAGCGGCTGGAAGCGCAGGCAGAACTTCAGCCCGCGATCATAGCCCGCGAGGATCGCGTCGAAGCCCTTCTCAAGCCAGCGGCCGAGCGCGTTCTCCTGATGATGCTCGGAGTAGCCCGAGAGCAGGCGCGAGCACAGCATCGGCGTCAGCGTCAGCGAGACGAAGGCGGAGGCGAGGATCGAGACCGTCACCACCACGGCGAACTCGTTGAAGATGCGGCCGATGACGCCGCCCATGAGCAGCACGGGAATGAAGACCGCGACCAGCGAGAGCGAGATCGAGATGATGGTGAAGCCGATCTCGCTCGCGCCCTTCAGCGATGCCTCATAGGCCGAGAGCCCGTCCTCCTCCATGTGCCGGACGATGTTCTCCAGCATGACGATGGCGTCGTCGACGACGAGGCCGACCGACAGCGTGAGGCCGAGCAGCGAGATGTTGTCGATCGAGAAATCGAGGAGATACATCGCCGCAAGCGTCGCGATGATGGAGATCGGAACCGCCACTGCTGGGATGAAGGTCGCCGCGACGCGGCGCAGGAAGGCGAAGATCACCATGATCACCAGGGCGATGGTGAGCAGCAGGGTGAGCTGCACATCGTCCACGGCCTGGCGGATCGAGGTCGAGCGGTCGTTGAGCAGCGAAAGCGAGGCAGCGGCCGGCAGTTGCTCCTCGAAAGCCGGGATCATCGCCTTGACGCGGTCGACGACTTCCACGGTGTTGGCGTCGGGTTGACGCTGCACCGCCAGCACGATCGCCGGCACGCCGTCATAGGTGCTGCGCGTCTGGGTATTCTCGACGGAGTCGATCACCTTGGCGACATCGCCGAGCCTGACCGGCTTGCCTGCGCGCGTCGCGATGATGACGTTGGAGAACTGGGCGGCGTTGGCGAGCTGGGTCTGCGCCTGGATGGTGAGCTGCTGGGCCGTGTTCTGGATCGTGCCTACCGGCGTGTTGGCATTGGTCGCGGTGATCGCGAGCTGCAATTCATCGAGGCCGATGCCGCGCGCGGCCAGCGCGGTCGGATCGATCTGGATGCGCACCGCGTATTTCTGGCTGCCCCAGATCAGGACCTGGGCGACGCCGTCGACCGTGGAGAGCGCCGGCGAGATCACCTGCTGGGCGAAGGCGTCGAGCTGCGAGAGCGGCACCACATCGCTCTTCAGCGCCATCAGGATGATCGGCGCATCGGCCGGGTTCACCTTGCGGTAGCTCGGCGGCGTCGTCATCTCGATCGGCAATTGCCGCTGGGTGCGGGTGATCGCGGCCTGCACGTCGGCAGCCGCAGCGTCGATGTCGCGGTTCAGCACGAACTGGATCGCGATCGAGGTCGAGCCCTGCGAGTTCGTGGTCGAGATCGAGTCGATGCCGGCGATGGTGCCGAACTGCTTGACCAGCGGCGTCGCGACCGACGTCGCCATGGTGTCCGGCGAAGCGCCGGGCAATTGGGCGGAGACGTTGACGACCGGGAACTCGGCGCGCGGCAAGGCCGCGACCGGCAGGAAGCGCCAGGCGAAGAGCCCCGCCAGCACCAGCGAGACCGACATCAGGATGGTAGCGACGGGATGCTTGATGCAGAAGGCCGAGATGTTCATGAGCGTGCGCCTTCCGCCACCGGCGTGCTTTGCGGCGGCTTCTCGCTCGTCGCGGCACGCTCCCGCACCCGCGTGCCCTGCTTCAGACGCATCTGTCCGTCGGTCACGACCCGTTCGCCCGGCGCGATACCCTCGGTCAACGCCGTCTTGTCGCCGTCGCTGAGCGCGACCTTGATCTGGCGTAGGTCGACGGTCGAATCCGGCTTGATGACGAAGGCATAGGGCCCCTGCTGCCCGGTCTGGACCGCGACGGTGGGGATCACGGTGACTCCGGTCAGCGTTTCCGGAATGATCTCGACGTCGACATACTGGCCGGGCCAGAGCGTGAGGTCGTCATTGGTGAAGGCGGCCTTGGCGGTGATGGTTCCAGAGGTGATGTCGACCGTCGAATCGACGAAATTGAGCCTGCCCTCCACCGGCGGGCGGCCCGAATTCGGCACACGGGCCGTCACCGGCACGGGCTTGGCGGCGGCCAGCGCACCGTGCAGGGTCGGCAGCTCATTCTCCGGCATGGCGAAGGAGACGCGCAGCGGCTTCATCTGCGTGATCGTCAGCAGCCCGGTGGCGCCGCTGCTGTTGCTGGCATTGGCGCTGACGAGGTTGCCCGGCGTGACCTGGGCCGCGCCGATGCGGCCCTCGATCGGCGCCGTGATCCGCGTATAGCCGAGCTTGAGCCGGTCGGCATCGAGCGTGGCATGGTCGCCCTGGATGCTGGCCGCGGAGCTGCGCTCGTCCGCGGTCGCCTGATCGACCTGCGCCTGCGTGCCGGCATTGCGGATGAAGAGCTGCTTGTAGCGCTCGAGATCGGCGACGTTGCGGGTATGGGTCGCCTCGTCGCGCGCGAGCATCGCCTCATCCTTGGCGATCTGAGCCTTGATGTCGCGGTCGTCGAGGGTGAAGAGCAGGTCTCCGGCCTTGACGAACTGCCCGTCGGTGACGTGCTGGGCCATGATCTGGCTGTCGATGCGCGAGCGCACCACGACGCTCGCCGGCGTCTCGACGAAGCCGATCGCGCGCTTGCGCACCGGGAAGTCAGCCTGGACGGCAGCGGCGGAGACGATCGCGACAGCCGCGCCGTCACCACGATTGCGGGCCGTCTGCGCGCCTTCGGGTGCGCGGGAACGCACATACCAGACGCCCGCGGCAGCAGCCGCGACGAGAACCAGACCGACGATAAGTCCTGAACGCTTCATGTTCTCTCCACTCGTTCAGGCGGTCCGGCCGGCAACAGCCGGCACTTGCAGCTTGTCTTCCCGCTGGGGACGGGTCTGCTCGCGGATGGCGGCCAACGCCTCCAGCGCGGCAAGAATCGAACTCTCCTCGACGCTGCCCAGCACCTCCTGCGCGATCGCGGTGCGCACCTGATCGAGATCGTCGACCAGCGCCCGGCCTTCCGGGGTCAGGTAGAGCCGATAGGCACGCCGGTCGGCCGGGTCCTCGCGGCGCTCGATCAGGTTCTGCCCCTGCAGGCGATCGAGCAGGCGCGCGAGTGAAATCGGCTGCAAATCCATCTGCTCGGCGAGAGCCGCCTGATTCAGCCCCTCCTGCCGTCGCAAACGAGCCATCACGCCCCATTGCGCCCGTGTCGTGCCGTGCTGGCGGGCACGCTGATCGACATAGGTCCGCAGCAGACGGGAGGTTTCGACGAGCTGGAATATGAATTCCCGCCGCAAGGGTCGCTTCATACACCGATCTCCAAGAACGTAAGCCTGCTTATAGTATGTCAGATTACGGCGATTTCGCGGTTGCACAATAAGAAGCGCGGAATCGTGAGGAGCGCCGCCCTGAGCGCGCATCGCTTTTGCGCGCGCGCCTCTGGCTTCGCACGGGCAAGCGCTTCTAGACTGCGCCCGAAAACGCGCCCTCTTCGAGAAGTTCTCCCGACATGAGTCAGCTCTTCAGCCCCTATCAGCTTGGCGGCCTCACGCTCGCCAACCGCATCATCATCGCGCCGATGTGCCAGTATTCGGCGCAGGATGGCTGCGCCACGGACTGGCACACCATCCATCTCGGCCACCTCGCACTGTCAGGCGCCGCGCTCCTCGTCATCGAGGCCACGGCCGTCGAGCCGGACGGACGCATCAGCCCCTTCGATCTCGGCCTGTGGTCGGACGAGACGGAGGCGGCCTTGGGCAAGGCGCTGCAATCCGCCCGCGCCTGGTCGGACATGCCGATCGCGATCCAATTGGCGCATGCGGGGCGCAAGGCCTCCGTCGCGCAGCCCTGGAACGGCGGCGGCCAGCTCGGCCTCGACGAGGGCGGTTGGACGGTACATGCACCTTCAACGATCGGCTTCGAGACCTATCCGCGGCCGCCGCGTGCGCTCACCAAGGACGACATCGCGCGGCTCTGCGAGGCCTTCGCGGATTCGGCGCGGCGGAGCGTCCGGCTCGGTCTGGCAGCCATCGAACTGCACGGCGCGCATGGCTATCTGATGCACCAGTTCCTCTCGCCGCTCTCGAACAGACGCGAAGACGAATATGGCGGCTCGCTCGAGAACCGCATGCGCTTCCCGCTGGAAGTCCTGGACGCGGTGCGCGCGGTGGTGCCGGCGGGTTTCCCGGTCGGCTTCCGCATCTCCGGCACCGACTGGGTCGAAGGCGGCTGGGATATCGAGGATAGCATCACCTTCTCCGAGGCAGCCAAGGCGCGCGGCGCCGACTTCATCCATGTCTCCAGCGGCGGGCTCTCGGCGGCCCAGAAGATCCCGCTCGGCCCGAGCTACCAGGTTCCGCTCGCGCGGGCCGTGAAGCAGGCAACGGGAATCACCACGATCGCCGTCGGCCTGATCACCGACCCGGAGCAGGCCGAGGCGATCGTCGGCACCGGCGAAGCCGATCTCATCGGGCTGGCGCGCGGCATCCTCTACAATCCGCGCTGGCCCTGGCATGCGGCGGCGGAGCTCGGCGCCAGCGTCAAGGCGCCGAACCAGTATCTGCGCTCTCAGCCGCGACAGTATTCCAAGCTGTTCGCCTGAGGCAGCCACAGGCTGCCCCGGGTCATCCCGGGCGTAGCGAAGCGAAGACCCGGGATGCATGGCCAGAACCCACATCGGAGACGTTCCGGCATGGATCCTGGGTCGCCCTCCGGTCGCCCGGGATGACCGCGTGCTTCATCTGTGGAACCGACCACCATCCAAGGACCGCTATGACCGCCTATTTCGACCTCGCCGCCCATTTCGGCCGTATCGCCGCGCTCTCCAACGCCGTCGGCATCCTGCAATGGGACAACGACACGATGATGCCGAAGGGCGCCGCCGAGACGCGGGCCGAAAGCATGGCTCTGCTGCATGTGATGCGCCACGGCATGGCGACGGACGCCCGCATCGGCGGCTGGCTCGCGGAGGCCGAAAACGACGGCGGCCTCGGCGCCTGGGAGAAGGCCAACCTGCGCGAGATCCGGCGCGTCTGGACGGTCGACACCGCCCTGCCCGCCGATCTCGTCGAGGCGTCGAGCAAGGCGGTTTCGGCCTGCGAGATGCGCTGGCGGCAGGCGCGGGCCGATTCCGATTTCGCGGGATTGCTGCCCTATCTCGCCGAGGTGCTGAACCTCCAGCGCCAGATCGGCAAGGCCAAGGGCGAGAAGCTCGGCGTCTCGCCCTACGACGCCCTGCTCAACGATTATGAGCCAGGCGGCAGCTCGGCAAAGATCGACGGGCTCTTCGACGATCTCGCCGCCTTCCTGCCCGGCTTCACACAGGAAGCGATGGCGGTGCAGGCGCGCCGGCCGGCGGTGCAGGCGCTCAAAGGTCCGTTCGCGACCGAGACACAGCGCGCGCTCGGCCTGCGCCTGATGGCAGCGCTAGGCTACGATTTCGAGCGCGGGCGGCTCGACATCTCGACCCATCCCTTCTGCGGCGGTGCCGACAACGATGTGCGCATCACCACGCGCTACGATGAGGCCGACTTCACCAAGGCGCTGATGGGCGTGCTGCACGAGACAGGCCATGCGCTCTACGAGCAGGGCCGGCCGCAGGGCCATATGAACCAGCCGGTCGGCGCCGCGCGCGGCATGAGTATCCATGAAAGCCAGTCGCTGCTGATGGAGATGCAGGCCTGTCGCTCGCGCCAGTTCCTCGCCTTCGCCGCGCCGCTGATGCGCGAGAGCTTCGGCGGCGCCGGCCCCGCCTGGGAGACCGAGGCGATGTGGCACCGTTATACGCGCGTCGAGCCCGGCTTCATCCGCGTCGATGCCGACGAGGTGACCTATCCGGCCCATGTCATCCTGCGCTACCGGCTGGAGAAGGCGCTGATCGCCGACGAGATGGCTCTCGCCGAACTGCCTTCCGCCTGGAATGCGGGGATGAAATCCCTGCTCGGCGTCACCGTGCCCGACGACCGGGTCGGCTGCCTGCAGGATATCCACTGGCCCTCCGGCGGCTGGGGCTATTTCCCGACCTATACGCTCGGCGCGATGACGGCGGCGCAGATCTTCGACGCCGCCTGCCGGGCCGAGCCGGGGATCCTGCCCGGCATCGGCAAGGGCGATTTCAGCCCGCTGGTCGGCTGGCTGCGCGCCAATATCCACGGCAAGGGCTCGCTGCTCCCGACCGACGATCTGCTCACCGAAGCGACGGGCCGGCCGCTCGACGCCTCCGTGTTCAAGGCGCATCTGCGCCGCCGTTACATCGAAGAGGCCTGATCTTTCTGATTTTATTTATTCAAAACAAAGGCTTGTCCGCGGCTTCATGCTGATCGGCCATGCAGCTTTCGGGCTTGCATCAAGGGGCACGAAGCGGGATGTCGGAAACGACCTCCCGCTTCGGTGACCGATCATGACCCAGACCAAGCCCGCCCCCCGCATCGCCATCACCTATTGCTCGATGTGCAACTGGATGCTGCGCTCGGCCTGGCTCGGGCAGGAATTGCTCTCGACCTTCGGGCAGGATCTCGGCGAGGTCGCGCTGATCCCGCGCACGGGCGGCATCTTCCAGATCACCTATGACGGCGAGCTGATCTGGGACCGCAAGACCGATGGCGGATTCCCGGATTCCAAGGTGCTGAAGCAGCGCGTGCGCGACCGGCTCGACCCCGAGCGCAGCCTCGGCCATGTCGACGGGCACACGATGTCGACGGAAGCGGAGAGCTGAGACTCTTCTTCCGTTGCCGAAACTCCCCGCGGTCATCCCGGACAAGCTGCAAAGCAGCGCCGATCCGGGATCCATGCCTCAGCCTGGTCCGGAAGCGTTCCGGAATGGATCCCGGGTCTCCCTGCGGTCGCCCGGGATGACGGCGTTCAGGACGCGGATGCGAGCTGCTTCCGCGTCGCTGCCACCCAGGCTTTCAACCGCCCCTCAGGATCGGCATTCAGCGTGATGTCGGTCACGGCTGCCACGATGTCGGCGCCAGCCTCGAAAACGCCCGGCGCCCGCTCCAGCGAGATGCCGCCGATGCCGACCAGCGGCAGGTCGCCGATGCGGTGCTTCCACTCGCCAAGCCGCTCCAGCCCTTGCGGGCCGAAGCGCATCTGCTTGAGGATTGTCGGATAGACCGGGCCGAGCGCGACATAATCCGGCTCCGTCGCCAGCGCGCGCTCCAGCTCGGCCTCGTCATGGCTGCTGACGCCGAGCTTGAGGCCCGCCTTGCGGATCGCGCCGAGATCGGCGGTGTCGAGATCCTCCTGACCGAGATGGAGGAAATCGCAGCCCTCCGCGATGGCGAGCTTCCAGTAGTCGTTGACGACGAGCACACAGCCAGTTGCCGCGCAGAGCCGCTTGGCGCGAGCGATCTCGCGGGCAACCTCGATTTCGGGCCGATCCTTGACGCGCAATTGCACCAGCTTGACGCCGAGCGGCAGCATCCGCTCCAGCCAGTCGGCGCTGTCGAAGATGGGATAGAACGGATCGAGCTTCATGCGAGACAGGTCTTTCATGCCAGGAAGGCCTTGCCCATGACGGGCGTGGAGGGAGCTGCCATGTCACGCGCCTCGATCGGCTGCGCCTCGAAAGCGAGCCGGCCTGCGCGGATGGCGAGCGCGAAGGCCTCCGCCATCGCGGCAGGATCGCCGGCCTTGGCGACGGCCGTGTTGAGAAGGATGCCGTCATAGCCCAGCTCCATCGCCTGCGCGGCATGGGAGGGCAGGCCGATGCCGGCGTCGACGACGAGCGGAATATCCGGGAAATGCTGGCGCATGGTGCGCAGTCCGTAGGGGTTGTTGAGCCCCCTGCCGTCGTGTAGGGAAAGACCTTGAAGCCGTCATCGGCGAGGATGCGGGCGGCTTCGACCAGCGCGATCACGTCCGGCTGGAGCGTATCGTCCTCGCCGATGACCTCGAGCTTGATCCAGTCGGTGCCGAAGACCTCGCGCGCCATCTGCGCCGTCGTCACCGCCTCCTTCACCGTGTGGCAGCCGGCCGTGTTCGGCAGCACCTTGACGCCGAGCTCGCGGATCAGCGCCCAGAACGCCTGCCCCGCCGCGCCGCCGGACGATTCCCGGCGCAGCGAGACGGTGACGACCTCGACGCCGGAGCGCTTCACCGCCTCGGCGAGGATCGCGGGCGACGGATATTGCGCCGTGCCGAGGAAGAGCGGGTTTTGCGGCTCGAAGCCGTAGAAGGATGCCATTTCAGCCTCCCTGCATCGGGGCGACGACCTCGATGCGATCGCCGTCGTTCAAGGTCACTTCGGCGCGCTTGCGGGCCGGCACGAAATCGCCGTTCACCGCCGTCGCGACGATGCGGCCGGCATAGCCGAGCTCGGCCAGCGCCTCGGCCAGCGTCTTCGCGGCGATCTCCTGCGGCGCGCCGTTAAGCAGCAAGGTCATGCAGCATCTCCGGTCGTGATTGCGGGTTCATCGCGGCATCCGCCGCCATCCGCGCCATGGCGGGGCTGAGCAGGAAGCCGTGACGGTAGAGCCCGTTGACATGGATCACCCGGCCGCGCCGCGTCAGCCGCGGCAGGTTGTCGGGGAAGGCCGGGCGCGCATCGGTGCCGATCTCGACGACCTCCGCCTCGCCGAAGGCGGGATGCAGCGCATAGGCCGCGCCGAGCAGCTCCAGCATCGAGCGGGCCGAGATGCGGCTGCGCTCGCTGCTCTCGATCATCGTCGCGCCGACCATGAAGATGCCGCCGGCCCGCGGAACGATGTAGAGCGGGATGCGCGGATGCAGCAGCCGCACGGGGCGCGACAGGGCGATCTCGTCGCTCTTCAGCAGCAGCATCTCGCCCTTGACGCCGCGCAGATCGGGCAGGACATCGCGCGCCGAAAGCCCCCGGCAGTCGATGACGATCTCGGCATCGAGATCGGCCGGTTCGACCGCGCTGTCGAAATGGATCGCCACGCCCTTTGCAAGGAGGCGTTCGGCCAAGGCCGCGATCGCCTTGCGCGGATCGAGATGCGCCTCGTCAGCGAAGAACAGCCCGCGCGAGAAGCGCCCGGCGAGATCGGGCTCCAGCCCTGCGACCGCGTCGCCATCGATCTCCTCGAAATGGCTGGTGCGCTGGCCGAAGCGGCGCAGCTCCGAGCGATCGCGGCTCGGCGCGACAACGAGCGTGCCCTGGCGAACCACCCCGTCCGCGTGCCGCTCCCACCAGCCGGCTGCCTCCTGGCCGAGCCGGATCACCGGCTCCTCGGCGCTTTCGCCCTCGCACCAGGGGGCGAGCATGCCGCCGGCATACCAGGAGCAGGCCGCGGCACCGATGCGCGGACCGCGCTCGTGGATGGTGACCTGCGCCCCGCGCGCGACCAGTTCGGTGGCGCAGGCAAGGCCAACGACACCGGCGCCGACCACCGCGACGTTCATGTTCCGATAAGGGCTGGATGCAGCCGCCATGCTTTTCCCTGCTCCCGGGAAGGCAGCGGCCAAAGGCGCGAGCAGCTTTGTCTGCGAGCCGAAGACCGTTCCCTTCGCCGGCATTACCCGGATCAGGTGCGATGGGTTGGCGCGACGCGCACCTCTCAGCCTTTCGGCACCCCAACGGACACACACAATCTAGTGCGCGGGCTCCCAAGGGGCAAGGCGAGCCGACGCAAGGCGCCGTTGCAACGAGCGTCGCCTGGAGAACGGGCGCCGCCCACCGAGCACTCCCTTGGTAAGGGAGTGCTCGACGCCCTCTCCTGCCAACATGCACAGCGAACCCGAAGGAAGTTGTCGGCAAGGCTTGTCAAAGGGCGCTGCAATCGGGCATAGAGCCTCTCGCCGGAGACGTGGCCGAGAGGCTGAAGGCACTCGTTTGCTAAATGAGCATACCCCACAAGGGTATCGAGGGTTCGAATCCCTCCGTCTCCGCCACTCCCCTATCTATCTGAAATATCATCTTTTTTCGGCAGCGACTCTCAAGTCCGGGGAACGCTTTGGGGGCATGTTTGGGATGCAGGGCGTCTCTGCCATCCCCTCATGCGTCCTGTCGATGACAAAGATTCGCCACCGCCGCTGATCTCGCCCTTCAGACTCGTCCTCAAAGTCCGAGGCAGATGCGTCGCATCGAACGCCCGCAGCATCCCCGCGGCCTGTTCGTCGGTCCCACCCAGCACGGCAAAATAGTTGCCTAGCGGCGCAAGCCCCCGTCGGTTGATCGTTCGGGTCGATGAAGCCGATACGCCCGCGTAGGATGAAGATGTCGGCCGCGCCGATCAGCCGGTCGTGCCAAATGGCTTGATGAAACTGGTTGTAGAGCAGCAGGATTACCGTCTTCGCTCGGCCGGCTCGCCATTCGGAAAAACACGCCGTAGCAGAACACTCGGCCGAGACTGATTCTGCGCGACGACGCCCGTCGCGCGCTCACAAGCTTCCATCATTTGCAGATATTCGGCCCAAACCTTGTCGCCCATTGAGGCGTTTTCGTCCGGGCTCCGCACTGGCGTTGATATGGTTGGATCGATGGCCGAGGCGTAGAGCAGAACCGGGATCCAGAGGTGCACATAGGCGGGCCAGCACTGCGCGTCTGGCTTCCAGCGCCCGGCCCCGCTTCCCACAACATCATACATGATGTCGTTGTGTATCGATTGGAGTTCGCTTGCCGAGCGCGCGCGAACCGCAGCGATCGCACGCTGCTCCATCGCGATCAGCATTCGATGGAAACCAACATGCTCGTCGGCTTCTGCGATCGCAATCGACGAGAGGAGCGCGATCAGAGCAAGGAAACTGCGGTGAAACATCAGACGGACTTGATTCCGGTGCGTGCCTGTAGCGCACAGCAGTGCCATTGCCAATTGAAAGCGCTCCTTCCAGATATTGGCCGGTAACGACCGCCACTGCTGAAGACGATGTGCGACTGACCCATCTCATTTCGCGAACCCTCCTTGCTCTCGTGTTGGCGACGGGGCTTTCGACGGCGGCTCACGCATTGGCCTATACCCGATGGCTAGAAGACCCACTGCCCGCCGCATATCGAGATGCGGCAACCGCGTTGCTGAACAAGGTCCGTTCGAAAGATGCCGATCGCGCGCTCGAAACCCTAAAAAGCGATCGTATTGGCTGATCGGAATACCGGGGACGGCTACTTTGTAATCAGGGTTGAAACGGCCTGCGATGGCCCCTTCTGCATGACCCTGATCGGGCGCATGTCAGATAAAGCCATGCATCTGGATTTTTCGCTCGAAGCGAGTCCTGCCGTGCATTTTGGGGATGTCAGTTTCGAGCTTTGGGGAGAGCGAACAGCGCCGCCTTGGACATTCGAAACAAGGGGAAACTCTGGTTTGGTGGCGATCCTTCGGGAATCTGGATGGGTTCTGTCAGCCTGTTCAAACTGCACAGGTCACGCCATCAAGCCCCCACCAGCATCGAGGCCTCCGCCAGTTCCGAAATTCGATAGCTTCGAGGACTTCAGGCGCGCACTGCAAGACGAAGGGTTGGGCCGATAGCCCGCAACACCGTGAAGGCCATGCGGGACAGTCGCTCCCGCGCGGGCGCTAATCGGAGCGCCGATCTGCTGTGAAACGGATCAGCAAATTCGCGTAACCGCGAGCGTCATCGATCGCCCGGTGAGTGTGCTTGACGTCGCCCAGCCATTCGGCCGGGTAGTTCTCGACATCGCACTCCCAATGGCCGCGCCCTGTGCTACCGGCGACCATGGACATTAGGTGTTTGATCCCAGGTTTTGATGGTGCGATCTTTTCCATCGGATGGAAGGAGGCACTATGGGCCAGGTTCTGCACGGGAGCGCCACAACGACGGAGGYGATCCGTCGAGCGATACAGCATAGTCAAGCGAGCCTGAGGGCTCTGGCAAAGCGCTACGGCATCAACCAGAAGACCGTCGCGAAGTGGAAGAAGCGGGCCTCGGTGGCTGATCTGCCGACGGGCCCGCAGCAGCCGGCTTCGACGGTT